>NZ_JAVKBY010000109.1:0-18619 GCF_040222985.1 Coleofasciculus sp. F4-SAH-05 | reverse complement strand
ATTCCCAGCATCTTGCTCGCTACCCATTCCCAGCATCTTGCTCGCTACCCATTCCCAGCATCTTGCTCGCTACCCATTCCCAGCATCTTGCTCGCTACCCATTCCCAGCATCTTGCTCGCTACCCATTCCGAGCATCTTGCTCGCTACCCATTCCCAGCATCTTGCTCGCTACCCATTCCGAGCATTTTGCTCGCTACCCATTCCGAGCATCTTGCTCGCTACCCATTCCCAGCATCTTGCTCGCTACCCATTCCCAATTTAAATGCGTGATTGCTTAGTCGGCTACGTCTCTACACTCATCCCTCATGCTTTACCAAAAACTCTCGCATATACTGATTCACTAACTGTGACTGTTCCTGCTGTACCCAATGACTACAATTCTGGATGTAGCGGATTTGGAAATCTGACACATAATCCTTTGTATTATCGGTCAATTCCTTACCTAAAGCCGTATCATTTTCTCCCCAAATCATTAGAGTTGGAATTGGCAGAACATCCCACTGGCGCTGATTCCATAGTCCCGGAAAGACATTGCGGTAGTAGTTAAGCATAGCAGTCATAGCCCCCCGTTTTGCCGCCGCATCTTTATAGATGTTTAAGTCAGCTTCCCAAAAGGCACGTTTGTCAATTGCCATATCAATAAAACTCGATGCAATCAGTCGATAATCATCCCACTGAAACAGTAACTCTGGGAGTAACGGAAGTTGAAAGAAAAAGATATACCAACTTCGCAGGAGTTGTTGAGGATTACTGTGTAACGCCTCTGCAAAGTTGGCAGGATGAGGAATATTCATGACAATTAACTGATCCACCAGTTCAGGATAAGTATAGGCAACATACCAGGCAATCATCCCTCCCAAATCATGCCCAACTAAGATACAGCTTTCATAGCCCAATCCTTGAATAACTCCTTTAATATCATTAACTAACTCAGTAATCTGATAGGCTGATACATCTTTGGGTTTATCGCTGTCATTATAACCTCGTAAATCAAGGGCAACAACTTTATAATCCCTGGCAAATTCAGGGATTTGATGCCGCCAGGAGTACCAGAATTCAGGGAAACCATGCAGCATCAGCATGAGTTGCCCTTCCCCCTGGGTAATGTAGTGCAGTTTGACACCGTTAGTAATAATATAATCCTCTTGCCAGGAGTCAGTTATTGAAAACATGATGTTTACCTAATTGTAGTTCTCGACAGTTTGTAGTTGCGCTTTAGCGCTATAAACGCCCGCATCGCCATTTAAAAGTATAATAAAAACAAAAGCTTAAAGACTATCCAGATAAATTTAATCACTATAAATCATTGGAGTCAAAAATCATGGGATTACTGGATCACTTTCATCCACCGTTGAGTAATCGTCGTCACTGGCACGCTTTCCATAATGCTTGGGCAACCTATATCGCTTCTGATTTAAACCGTCAATTGCCAGAAGGATACTTTGCTGAACCCAATGTGCAATTTGGGATTGAAATTGATGTGGCAGCATTTGAAGAGATATCATTACTAACCAGTCGAGTATCCGAGAATATCATTCAACTACCAACAGCCTCGCAACAGGAATGGATACCTTCGCCACCCACGCAAACTGCTCCATTTTCTCCGACAACAGAGGCGGTGGAGGTGAGTATTTTCAATAGCGAAGCGGGTCCAACATTAATGGCAGCTATCGAGTTAGTGAGTCCCGGCAATAAAGATAGACCCGCGAATCGTAATACTTTTATCGCTAAGTGTCAAACCTACTTACAGCAAGGAATAGGATTAGTCATTGTGGATGTGGTGACGGGACTAAATGCGAATTTACATGAGGAATTATTACATCAGTTAGCAGTTAGAATAATGCCTCTAAATACACAACTGTACGCCGCCGCCTACCGGGTTGTGGAACGTCAGGGACAGCCGAGTTTGGACATTTGGCAGGAAACTTTGGCGGTAGCAAGTCCCCTGCCTGTAATGCCATTGTGGTTGCGCGGTGAACTCTGCTTACCTGTGGATTTGAATGGCACCTACCTGCGGACTTGTCGGGAACAGCGAATTGAAGTTAATACAGCTAAAATTGTGGAATAGGTTGTAGTGGACTGACACAGCTAAAATTGTAGGATAGATTTTGGCGATTTTCTGGGCGCACGGCGTGCGCCCCTACAATTCTAATCCACAAAATTAGGTGTGCCACGCCAGTAGGTTGGGTTTCGACTTCGCAAGGACTCAACAGAGTATAGGGCTAAAGTTCCCTTACTACAAGCCGCGCGATCGCGAAATGTCAATTAATTTCCTGTGGTCAGAGTTCTGTGCTAAATTAAACAAAAATATCACCTCATTATAATATGTCAATTAAGAAAGATAGCGTCGTTTTTATTGCCAGTGGTGCGACGGCTGGCGCTGGTGTTTCTGCCACAATCGGCACGATGGGATTAGTGGGCGGATTTGGTGGAGTGGCAATTGGTATGACTCCCGTAACAGCAGCAGGTGCGGTGGCGGGTGCGGCGACTTATGGTGCTTTTAAAGCAATCGAAAACAGGGATGCTTTGGCGTTTGGTGCGGTGGGAATTGGTGCTGTCGCTGGTGCTAAAGTCTCCTCAACAATTGGGGGTATGGGATTAGCTGGAAGCTTTGGCGCAGTGGGAATTGGTGCGGGTACAATGGTAGCAGCTGGGGGAGTGGTGGGATTGGGTGTTTATGGGTTGTATCAAGCCTGCAAACCCAAACCACAACCACGATATGGATTGTATGAAGCCTATAAACCCGAACCCAAACCACGAATGGTAGATGCCGTTGATGCTTTTGGGCGCATGGAAGATAAAATACTGGAAATGGAAGCTAACACCCAAGCTATGCTGGAGTTAGATCCAGTATTTGCCGAAAATCATTGGCATCAAACCTTTGCAAATCTAGACATTGAGGACGAGTTAAAATCGCTAAAGGCTCAACAGCAAAGAAAAGCTCAATCAACGGCTAATTCGGCATCAGGTCATCAATTTACTAATCATATCTCTACATCTGACGCAACCAAAAATCACTCCGTAAAATATACCCATTCGCCGCCCCCAAATCCTGCCTCAGACAAACAATCGGTTAATCTGGAAAATCAAGCCAAAATCCTTCACCATGAACCGCAACCGTGCCAAAATTGGAAATGTTTAAAAAGTCTCCTAGGACACCGAGCCAAGGTTACAGCAATCGCCATTAGTTCTGATGGACAAACCCTGGCGAGTGGTAGTGAAGATAAAACTGTTAGTCTCTGGAACTTGAGAACTGGAAAATTAAAGTTTACCTTCTTTGGACAAGAGAGAGAGGTTTTTGCTGTGGCGATTTGCCCCCAGGGAAAAATGCTAGTGGCTGGTGGCTTCGATAAGAAAATTACCCGTTGGCAGTTAGAGACTAAAGCACTACAACGTCTCTGTTTATACCCCAATTCTTCCTACAATCATTCGCGGTTTATTTCCTGCCTTACGTTTAGCCCAGATCAAACAATTCTGGCGAGTGCGAGTGGTGATCAAACAATCCGATTGTGGGATGGATACACCGGAGAATTTCAACGAACCCTCAATGGTCATTCAGACATTGTTTGGTCAGTTGCCATCAGTCCCGATAGCAAAACTCTAGTTAGTGGTAGTGCGGATCAAACGATTAGAATTTGGTCATTAAGCAATTATCAACAAACTCAGATTCTTACCGGACATTCTAAGTGGGTGACATCTGTGGCGATTAGTCCCGACGGCAAGAGTATGGCAAGTGGTAGCGCCGATGGTACGGTTAAATTATGGAATCTCACAACAGGAGAATTACGGCAAACGCTGGAGGGAAAATTAAAGGGAATCGTTACTGTGGCTATCAGTCCGGATGGACAATTTTTGGCAAGTGGTGACACCAATACTGTCCAGCTTTGGCACTTACACACCGGTCAATTCCTTGGTACTCTGGCTGGATGTAGTCCTGTGGTTTTCAGTCCCGATGGACAACTCTTAGTCAGTGGCGGTAAGGCGGGGAAAATTAAGATTTGGCAGAGGAATTAATGGGTGATAGATGGTTAAATTGGGCGCAAGCCTTGCGCCCCTACAATTCTAATTCACCATTTTAGGTGGGTCAGTAGGGTGCGTTAGCGTAGCGTAACGCACCATTTTAAAATCACCTAAAAGTTTTTACAAAGGACTACCAATTAGAGTAAAACCAGCCCAATAATAAGGATGAGATAAACTACTTTCTGGTGTATTCACTAAGCTTTTAGCAACGCTTATATCCCGACTTGTGCCAACTAACTGACTTGATTCAATTCGCACTTGAGAACGCAATAGGGCAAGTTGGGCTTGTCGCAGCGCTTCTGCTTTAATTGATACCGTTTCCTGGTTGAGTTGCTGATAAAATTCGGTCATTACTGCTAACGTCCCTAAATCATCAACTTTCCAGAGGCTGGCTAGGGCTGATTTTACTCCCGCTTGTACAGCTAATCCAGCAAATCCCATTTCTACCTGTTCATTCCCCACAGCGGTTTCACAAGCACTCAGGGTTAAGAGTTCTACCGTTGGCGGGGCGTACCATTGCATTTGTCGCAATTCGTTTAATCCGACTCGTTGCTGCCACAGTTGAATGTAGGGATTATAGTTGCGATCGCGCGGAAATGAGGCGTGGGTGGAAAGGTGTACAATATCAAAAGATGCCTCCTGGCGCTGAGTCTTTAAATTATCTAAGGTAAATTGGTCATTTAGCAATAATTTACCTTGTCCAACTTCGGCTAAAATTGTGGATAATTCAATCGGAACAGCGGGTAATGGAGAAAGGGTTGAATCCGGAAACTCTGAAGCACCCATGGCTAAGATAGTCGCGTTTTTTAAACTCTGGTAGCGGGTATCGGTTAGACTGACACTGGGGATTAAACCGACGCTATAGGTTTCGATCAGAAATTGCTGTCCATCGTGCAACGCCGCTAGGGGAATCGTGCGTAATCCCGCGTCCATTGAGAAAATCAGTGTATCAATATTTAAGGCGTCCAGTTCAGTGGCTAACGGCGCTACTAACCACTGGTAGAGTTTTTGAGAACTCGGTAAATAACTGTTACTGGTGTAATCATTGAGGGTGTGATAAAATTTTTTTACTTCCCGCCGTAAGGTTTGATGATTGGCTTGGGGAACCTGTTTAGAAATAGGGGAACCTTCGGGGGGAACGAGGACGAGTTGTAATCCATCGGGATGAGACAAAGCGTAAATTACCACAGCACGTTTTCCGGTTTGGGTTTCCATTGTTTGTAGCCTGTTTTGCAGGGAAGCGGTGGTGACTTTTTTCTGGGTAATATCTTCGCCTAAATAGGTTTCAAATTGCGCTTCTAATAATTGGTCAATTACGGTGACAATATCATCGCCGGGATTAGTTGACAGTTGGCGGGGAGAGTCTTGAACGTAGGGGACATTGAGTGATAGGATTTGTTGATTGGGAATTCTCCAGGTAAAGGTGTAGTTTCCGGTTTCAGCATCTTGATTGATTTGAGGATTGACATCGAGAGTATCACCAATAAGATAGGCGAGAGATTCCAGGGGATTGGTTTGCGATGGAGTCTCTGGAGTTAATTCAGAATTCAAACTAGAGGGGGATGGAGAAGCAGGTGTTAATAGAGGAGTAAGATTAGGTTCGGCTAGAAGGGGATTGGGATCAGGTGGCGGGGGTGAAGCTGGAGAAACTGATATAATCTGAATGCGATCGCGGTCTTGTTTGTGAGTATGTAGATAGGTTTGTGTGGGTATAATCTGGCTTTCAGGATTATCGTTTCCTCGCGATATCGCGCCTTGAGTACCATTGATATCAGCGTTACCGACAATAAAGGGGGTAATTCCCTCGCCGCCATGACGAATAAAAATTGATCCGCCGTCAGCCACCCCAGCCGTAGAAATACTTGTCTGATTTCCATTTTGATCCAGGAATGTATCCGTGGCTTGGAAAAATTGTCCTGTGGTAATGTCAACCGCGCCACCATTACCGTTACCTAAACTTTGGCTATCAATTTGACTAACGGTAATGTTACTGGGTGCTTCAAGCGTAATCATACCACCATTATTGAATGATGAGGTATTCAGATGATGGGTGGCGATACTTCGTTGATGGCTGGTGAGGCTAATCCCGCCCGGTGAGGTAATATCTTCCGTCAGAATCCTGTTTAATGTAGTGATATCGATACCTGATGGATGAGTTGTGGTAATCGTACCTTGAACCTGTAGGTTATTTAAGGGGGTTAAATGACCCACGCGATCGTTAAATTGCACAAGTCCTTGCTCTGAAGTTAGAGTTAAATTATAGTCACCGTTGACGATATCATCAAAGATAATATCACCCTGGTCTGATGTGGTCAAGGCGACATTATCCACTAAGGTGACAGGCGCATTCAAGGTAATGTTATTTTGGTTGGTTTGAATATCTCCGCCAATTTTAATATTACTATTTGCACTTAGGTCAATTGTGCCTCCCATTTCCACAAATGATAAAGCATTCATTTCGCCAACAGTAATTCTATTCGCCGCATCAATGGTGATATTACCACCTAAACCTTCTCCAGATGCCGTAATTAATGCCCCACTGCTGGTATTAATATTTGCCTCGGTACTTGTGATACTAATATCGCCGCTATCACCACTAAAGCCACTTAAAAAGACGGTAATTGTCCCCGTATCAATATTACCAGGAGCAAGCAGATTAATATCACCACCTTTTATACCACCTGGAGCGCTAATGATGCCGCCAGTTGTATCAATAATACCCCCACTGGTTAGGGTAATATCTCCAGCATCCATAAACCCATGGGAATTGATTGTTTTACCGCCAGTGATAATATCGCCATTTGGCGCATTAAGTATAATTGCACCGCCTGATCCTGAGGATGAAGATGAATCCAGAACATGGGTGGGTAACTGAGTTATAGGTTTTAATAAATCAGCGAGTTCTGGATAATCATTAATCGGTACTAAATCAACCAAGTTGGATACTTCAGACAAATCAGAATTCAGGGCATTAATAGAACCATTAGTAACGGTTAGATTAATTGTCCCACTACCAATTTTACCTGAAGAAATCAGGTCGCCTGTTATCAGGTTATTTCGAGCGGTAAACCTAATGTCATTACCTGTACCATTGAAAGAAAGTGAAGCAATATTACCAGTATTGATGCTGCCATTGGGGGCATTAATAGTTACTTTACCACTCGTTCCACTGAAAACAGCCGAGCCAAGGCTACCGCTTGAAATATTACCCTGCTCACTTGCCAGTGTGACGTTACCCGTATTACTCAATCCGGACAAAGAGGCAATAGTGCCTAAAATTTCAATATTACCTGTCGCTTGGACTGTAATCTCACCGCCATTTCCCACAAGACTTAATGAAGAGATACTACTATTCTGTTCCGTGGCTGTAATTTTAATATCACCCATGTTAGCGGTTAGGTTAATGTTTCCAGCATGACCAACACCTTCAGTGGTACTATTTATGTCGCCAAACACTTCAATGTTACCATTATTCGCGGTGAGGTTAATATCGCCACCATTTCCAAAATGGGGTACTCCTGTCGCTTGGGATTCAAGTTTACCTGTACGGATGTTGCCATTATTAGCTAGGAGGGTAATTGTGCCACTATCTCCTATCATTGCTCTTCCCCTAGAGCGAAGAACACCGGTGTTAATATTACCGCCATCGGTGACAATCGTGATATTGCCACCATGGGTGAACAGAGAATTGCTGAAGTTTACTGTACTAATACTGCCTACTTCAACATTGACTCCGGTAATCGTAATCGCCCCTCCTCCTGTACTGATAGTATCTCCCGGATTCATCGAAAAATCACCAACACCATTGCCATCGGCATCCGCCCTAAATGTGATGGTTTTACTATAACCTGTATTCAGATCTAAGTTGTCACTGGTTAGATTTTCAATGGTAATATCATTCGTTGCTTCTAAGGTGACATTACCAGATAAGCTTTCTAGTTTTCCTCTAGAAATGGTGAAGTCATCTATCAAACTGTCTGAAAAGAGAATTACTGCCAAAGGCGTTAAACCAATGGTTGTTGCTAAATCCAATTCCTGTAGCTGTTGTGGCGGTAAAATCTGCGGGGACGTTTAATTGGGCGTTACTGCCAAAGATAATACCGGCTGGGTTGATTAGGAATAAGTTGGCGTTACTTCCGGTAACTTGAATTAAGCCGTTAATGATGGAGGGATTGTTGCTAGTAACTCGACTGAGGATATTCTGAATGTTGGGGGAGGAGAGGAAGTTGGCAATTTGATCAGAGTTGAGTCCAAATTCCTGAAAACTGTGGAAGAGATTGGTGTTGTCGGGGGATAAAGTGCCACCCGTGATGTCGAAGCGATCGCCTGTGGGGTTGACGACGGTTCCGGTGTTGTCGTTGGCGGGGATTATGGGTTGGGCGAGGGTAGGGGGAAAGGGGTTTAGGGTTAAGAGGGCGAGGAGAATTGTTGGGGGGAGAAAATGGGGTTTCATGATTTTTGATTGAGTAGCTATTAATTAATGTTGATTTAACGCAGAGGTACGCAGAGGTAAGCGCAGAGGTACGCAGAGGGGTTGGAGGTGGAGGAGGGCGGGTTTAGTTCAGGGATTGGTTGTTGGGAAAGGGTATCGGTAAAATCCACCCCTATCGGTTTAATTGGTGTTCAATGTCCTGAATTTGTTGGGAATAGCCGAGGGTTTGATAGCCTTGGAGGGCGAGGGTAAACCAGTGTTTGGCTTGGTTGGGATTACCGAGTGCGGTTTCGATGCGCCCTAGGTGATATTGGGCGTGGGTTTTCTCCTCAATGTCGTTGGGTTGGGCGAGTTCGATCGCTTTTTTGTAGTAAGGTTTAGCTTGGGGGAGAAGGGCGAGGTGATAGAAGTAGCGATCGCCTATTTTACGATAGATGGCTGCACTCTCTACTCCGTCGGCGATCAGGGAGTCTAGGGTGGCGATCGCTTGAGTATGAAGTTGATGTTTACTATAGAGGGTGGCTAAGGCTAGGGCTTTGGCGGTTGGATTCCAGGGTTGTTGGCTGATTTGGGCGGCTTGAGTGCGAATTTGTTGGGCTTGTTGGGCGTCGAGTCGGCTGAAATTTAGTCCGCCGGGTAGGGGGGGTTCATCAAGTGAGGATTCCCCGGTGTCGGCTTCAATAATTAGCAGATAATCACCACCGGGTTGCAGGGGGGGTTCTCCAGGATAGAGGATTTGGGTATCGCTAACTTGGGTTGTCCACTCGATTCCCTCCCCTTCGAGAGTGACGGTATAGTGTTGGGCTTGCGGTATGGAATTCCAGCGTAGCAGGGGTTTATCGGTGATAATTGCGGTGCGCCGAGGACTGATAATGTAAGGAATATGATTGTTCCAAGCGGCGATATCGCCACGATGGGGACATTTATAAGTGCCAGGGCTACATTCGCTTTGTTCGGTAGCGGCGGGACAACGATTGCGGAGATTATTTCCGGGAGATATCGTTTGGATGGATAAGTCCGCACATTGCATAATTATTTGTGCTTCCTTGGCGATCAATAACTGATCATTTGGATAAATATCCGTGCCAATTTCCGGTTCAATTCTACGTCCAGTCCGCTGAATTTGCACGTCACCGGTTATCTGGAGAATTTGTCCATTGGCAAGGGGTTGGGATGTCGGGCGTAAGGCAGAGAGAATGGGATAAGTCGTAACAAATTGCTCATTGTCTTGATGCCGTACTAATTTTTCCTTGCTCCCGCCTCTGACACTATCAACCCAATTAGTCCGATTGACAGGTTCATCCCGATAAACAGCCCCGACACCCGAATAATTACCGCCAAATAGGAGTAATAGAGAACTTAACAGAAAACTTATGGAAGTCGCTATTGACCAGTTCATACAATACTTATACTCCTTTAACCTTGTGTCAGTGTTTAGATGGTTCGGATGACCATGAAGATAATTTATACTCCTTCCCGTCTAGGGGGTTAGATTCGAGCAACGCATCATGATAAACTCTAAGATGCTGCTCAGGAGATTGAGAAACCTTGCGGTTGGCTCTCAAACGATCAAACTTGATAGTTGTTTAAGATTCAGATAGCAAAATGTTTGAGTGAATATGACCTATGCCTAATTTATGCATTGCTTTTTATTAGGCATTAATTTTCTCGTTGCGAAAAAGCATCATTATCAATGAATGACTGAAACTTGCACTATTTTCAGTCAGCCCTAGCATCCGCATTGATAGTTTGCACCCAAGACAGATTAAAGCTAAACCTGACTGTTGAGAATATTTTTTATCTGTAACAGAAGAGGGGAATCTTTCTAGTTCTATTTAAACCGCTGCGAGTATCATTGTCAAGTTTAATTACAAGATATAGATATATTCTGGATAGTCCGCTTGCAGAAACTGCACAATGAGCTGAAACAGTCTATAAGTAGGTAGGGACATTAAACTAGGACGAGCTAGCAGAATTTTAGACATCAGCAATACTATTCCACTCCTTTTTTTGGCTAAGTACCTGGACATAAATTCTGTACCCTGTACTAAGAAGTGTTAGCAAGCCTCAAACCCTTACTGTTCCCTGTTCCACACCGAGCGAAGCCGAGGTGTTCCCTAATCTCAACCGTTTAGTTTAATTTTGTCCGACTACTTACCAAGTTTTCTCTGGCTAAGGCAATACACTTATCTTGTTCGGGGACATTATAATCTGAGTAGCGAAGTGTATTTTCCCAAGCCAGTACTGCATCTTGATTGTTCCCTTTCGTATCTAACACTTGGGCTAATAGACAATAGGCATGAGGGCTATCGGGTTGAAGCGCGATCGCACCGCGTAAATCGGCTTCAGCTTCCTCCAACCGTTGTTGTTCCCATCGTACCCAACCTCGATTCTTCAAACAGGCGGCTTTCACTTCATCATAGTCGCTATGCTTTAAGCAATCCCAGGTTTGTTTCAGTGCAGATTGTAGATTATGCTGCTGCAATTGCAAGCGAGCCAGTTCCGGGTAAGCATCAGGAAGTCCTCGCAGGGCGGCTTGTTTAAACTGTTCTTCCGCACAGTCTGTATCATCAAGACTTTCATTGCATAACCACCCTAAATTGTAGTGTGGTTGTGCATAATTATGATTCAGTAAAGTGGCGATAGTATAGTAACGTTTTGCTATTAATAATTGCCCATTTTTGTGGTTTTTTAGTCCCAGTTCATTCGCCCAAACTGCCAGTTGAGAGCCGAAGGACAGGTAACTGCTAATCGCTGCCACTAAAACAATTACCACCCATTTTGATAAACTGATTAAAGTAATTGTATAACCTTGGCGATCTGGCAAAACCAACGGCTTCCAATTAGGTGGAATTACAGCAGGATACGGCAGGAAATCCAGTTCTGAAGCTGCCAAATCCGAGACTTAAGACGACTATTTTACTCATGGCTGCTTTTTATTGATTATTGAGTTAGGGAACAGGTAGGGGTAAAGAGAATAGAGTAGAGGGAATAAGTCTACTGATTAGCAGACGCATTAGCTCAAATATTACTATGATTTTGGTGAGTCAGTTATTAAGATTTTTGAATAATTAAGCCCTGAAAGAAAATACTCTATTCTTCAATAACGCTTCGCCAGCGATAACGCTATTTGATATAACCCCAATGTAGGGTGCGTTACTTCCCGTAACGCACCATTGCTTAAGACGTGAGTGCCATATTTGCCTGAAGCTAGTGATATTCACCTTCAAGATTTTAGTCAGACGTTCAACGATGATGACAAAGACAGGGTAACTACGACAGTCAAAGTGTAAATGATTCGGTAACACTGATACTATTCAGCGCTACTTGCAGACCAAAATTGGTTCCGGGTTCAACTCGAAATTGTCTGAGTTGAATCCAGAGATCTAACCCTCTCGATTGTACGACTTGCAGCCTATCCCCGGAGTCGGCAAGTAATGCCAGTGTAAGATTACTCGGCAAATAGCGATCGCCACCTGTGGGATGAACTTGAACGAAAACATTAACCTTGCGATCGCGTTCTTGGGTAAGTGCCATTACTAAGGCGAGGCGTTGAGTTCCCAAATCCATTGCCAAATCGATTAACTTGGCTCGCATAACATCTGCATCTGGAAAGAGTTTTACGCCAGTCTCAAATCGACGAAGTGCGGGGACATTTCGCTGTTGAAGCGACTGCTCACTATCAGCTACCCATAAGTCTTCAATCTGTTGCCAACCCGCCGCAAAGTGATTGGCAAACCACTGATTAATATTAACGATAGGGTGAGCTAATTGGTCAAGATACTCTAATAAAGCATCAAGCGGTTGCAACTGCGTCAATACTACCTGACCTGTACCAGCCGTTTTCGTGAATCCCAACAGTTTTGACTCTTTTCGTTTGGGATCAATAGCCACAAAAATATAGCCAATTCGTTCCTGCCATACTTCGGGCGGAATCGAGCAAAATTCCGGAATCCAGTGATTGCTTTCAGAGGCTGAATCATTCTCGAATACTTTCACCGGGCGACATTCTAATGTCCCTAATCCTTTGACCTTCAAATCTGCCACATCTGCCCCTAAGCAAACCACGGGATTGCCAAGATCACTAGATTGAATGTCAGTGTCTATCTCCATAAGTTCCAAATAATCATGGACTGCCAAAACTGCCAACGTATTCAAATAAACTTGTTCCGCTTTTGCTGGCGTCGGTTGTTTCTCGGCAAACCTTTGTGCCATCTGGATTATCTTGGGCATAATGGGCATCGGCAAAGCGTTATTTAACAGTAATTCTACGCTAGTCATCATTCACTCCTTTACAATCCTATTATTGTTATGCCATCAATTAATTATTGTCTATAAATATCCTTGATATTCACCAAATTTCCGTAATTTAGGCACACAATGACGTTGGTAAAACGTTGCCAACGTGGAAATCCTACAATTAAACTCTGCTTCCAGTTTGACCCATTCAGTCTCTGGTGGTAAGCGACGTAAGATTAAAACTTGACAGGTGATATCGGGACGTCCTTTAATATGAGAGCTGGATAATTCCCCATCTGGATCAGATTCTGCCCACTGTTGGGTTTCTTCCAGAATCGGCGGAATATTGGCGTGGGTATCCGGCAAATTATCAATCGGATCGGTTTGATTCTCCCAGCCTGGTGGCGGTTGAGATTGATGGCGTTTTATGTCTTGCCATCGTTTTAAGCGCAAATCATTTAGTCGTTGTTTGATATAGGCATCCAACCACGTTGTCACAGTGGCTCTTGCTGGATCATAGTTCTCAATCTTGCGGCACAAATACAACCAAGTTTGTTGTAGTGCTTCTTCATAATCAGGGGTATTCTCCCGCCAGAGTTTCCCCGATTGTGCGATCGCGCGAATGAGTTGATCCAAGCTACGACGCCGTTGTAGACTGCGCCGGGGGTACTGGCAGGTTTGAGCGACAAGCTGACTTAGTTGTTGATCGATGTCCGCATCCATGAAATTACCTTAACTCTTACTCCTATTGGTTTTGGGGTGGGTTGTTACCCCGTCATCGTCGGTTACACTGATCCTTCATAGTCGTGCCCATTGAGTCTTGCACTCAGTTATCGGCGCAAATTTAGAGTTTTTCGCAACATCCAAAAATTTTTTTTCGACTCATCCAACCTGACATTGTTATATAGGCACGGCAGTGCCGTGCCCCTACGGAACCCGGTTTGTTCAACGATATTTTCAACCCTCTGGGGTTTTATGTAAAGCTTTGTAACAAATTTTCCCCAATTGCGAAACTTTGGTGAATGTCGCCGATATCTCAACAGAGATTGGTCAAGTTCATCAGATGCAACACAGATTTGATGCTAACAGAATGCATCTGTGTCAGGGAAATCAGTAAGTTTATCAACTTAATTGGGTAAACATTCAGAAGGTGCGATCGCATCTATCTCGTACTGCAAATTATTAGCCGTTCAACTTCACAAGGAGAAAAAAATGTCAGTTCAAAAAATTTATTCCATTCTACGCAGAACAGTCACTTTAAGTGTATTATCACGTACAATTGCTATGGCTACTGGAGCCGCCCTGATTAGTGTAGGTTGCCTCATGCCCGAAGATTCATCTGCTGCTGTTATCACAGCTACAGCTCAGGGAGATGAAAATCCTGCCATCATCAATGGTGAAAGTTTACAAAATGGGGATTTTTTAATAACATTTAATTATTTTAAAACCTTGGGTGATGGTCAGGACGAATTTACCAACTGGAATTTTGATTTCAACAGCGATCCCAATCTTCAAGCATTCATTAATGCAATTGCTCAAGAACCTTTAACGTCAGCCAATTTAACGTTAACGTTGTCACCACAACCGGGGTTTTCCACAGACGGAACAGGACTTACTGGTGTCAAGTATCTAAGTAATCTTACTAACGTACCTGGTATACCTGGTGTAGGAGAAACCGGCACTGTAGTCCTGGATTTACTCAACGATTATGGGTTTACTTCTACAGAAATTATTGGAGCTTTCAATTCCGGAGATGCCAATGTCATCCCTTGGAATTACGCAGAGGACGCTATCATCTCTTTTGCTCAACTAGAGTTAGAAGCTGAAGCACAGTCTGTTCCCGAGCCTTTAACTATGCTTGGTTCAGCAACAGCTCTAGGTTTTGGTGCTTTGTTCAAGCGGCAACATTCAAGAAAGCAGAAGAAAAGCTGACTCATAATTCTAATTCCGTCTTAGCTAACCCAATTAGATCCCCGACTTCTTCAAGAAGTCGGGGATCTGGTAGGGAGTAATAGGAAAATAAGGAGAGTTAATCCTCCATCTGTTTATATTCAGTGATATCGACGCTACAGCCAATCAACCGATAAGGCTTATCCTGATCATCTTGTACCGCAATGCCACGGGAAAGAAACCAGCGAATCGTGCCATCTTTTTGCACCATCCGGTGTTCCATGCCATAGTGAGTCGTTGACCCCTCTAAATGAGCATTGATTTCATTTTCAACCTGTTGGCAATCATCGGGATGAATCAGGTCTAACCAAGCCGCTTTACTATTCGCAATCTCATTATCCTCATAGCGCAGCATGGTTTTCAAATTGGACGCCAGGTAGAATTCATCAGTCTCCAGATTCCAATCCCAAATTCCCACATTCCCGGCTTTAAGAGCGATCGCTTGGCGTTCCTCACGGCTGCGAAGATTGGCAACCATTTGCTCCTGTTTCGCCAATTGTTCTTGTAGCAAGGTATTGGCTTGAGACAGTTGAGCGGTTCGTTCCTGATCCCGTTTGGCTGAGGCGGTTTCTAGCTGCTTGCGCTGGCTAATATCTCGCTCGATCGCCATCCAGTGGGTATATTCCCCATTCTCATCAACCACGGGGACAATATTTAGTTCCACCCAAAACTCAGAACCATCTTTGCGATAGTTGATTAACTCCGCCCGCACGGGTTCCCATCGACATAGGGTATCGCGAATTTTATCCGCTTGGACGCGATCGGTTTTGGGACCTTGTAAGAATCGCGGTGTTTTGCCAATCACTTCCTCCGAACTGTACCCTGTCATCCGGGTAAAGCCCTGGTTGACATACACGATCCGAGGACCCGGTTTGTCAATGGGGTGGGCTTCAGTAATCACGATCGCGTCATTGGCATTGAATACCGCCGACTCTAATAAGCGCAACCGTTCCTCGGCTTGTTTGCGTTTGGTAATATCACGAACAAAACTCAGTGACACTAAGCGATCGCGATATTCAATCACTCGCGAACTAATTTCTACCTGTACTTGAGAACCATCTTTACGCCGCAAGGCGTGTTCAAAGATAATACTCCCCGTTGCTTGCATCCGTTGACTGATGGTGCGTTGGCGATCCTCACCAATCGGCACATCTATATCACGAGTCTTCAGATTTAGCAGTTCTTTGCGAGTATATCCTAGTCGTCTAGAGGCATTCTGATTCGCATCTAAAATGCGACTGGTGGATAGGTCAATAATGAAGATGGAATCATTGGCGTATTCAAATAAGTGACGGTAATTCGCTTCCGATTCCCGCAGCGATTCTTCCACTCGTTTGCGTTCGGTAATGTCTCTCGCCGTACATATTACCGCTTCCACGCTATTGTGACTCCCCAGAATCGGACTTAGGATGTACTCGTAATGACGCACACCCCCAAGGGTTGGGTAACTCATTTCATCGGTCAAAGGGCGTCGCGTGGCAAAGACGACTTCCCGTTGGTTATTAAATAGTTCGAGTCCCTCAGGCGGTAGGTTTAACTGCTGTACTGTTTTGCCCAAAATTTCCGCTTGGGACAAGCCAAACAGTTGCGCGATCGCCAGATTGACGTAGGTAAATCGTCCCATGCGATCCAAGACACAGATGGGATCAGGAGACGCCGAGAGAACTTGGTCAAAGATTCGCGCTTGCTGCTGAATCCGCGTCGTCAGTTCCCGCAGTTCTGACTCATCCTGTTCCTGGGCAATGATCGGATAATTCAGATCCAGTTGGGCGACTTGGCTAGGAGTGTTCCAGGCTTGATCCGTATCCCCAATTTGATGATCATTAATCGTTCCCGTCACCAATGTGCCAGGGATGGCTTGCTGAACCGCTTGATAGCTTTGATTCGTTGTCTGAGTTTCTTGTGTAAGTTGATTAAGCTGTTCTTTTAACTGCTTGTATTTTTTGTCTAATGTAGTGAGTTGTTCCTGAAGTTCCTCAATCGTGGTTGAGTGCGATTCCTCAAGGGGGAAACCAAATGCCTGCTTGAGTGCCTCAATTACGACCGCCGTCCGATCCCGACCTGATGCTTCAGCCCGAGACCGAATTTCCTGACTTAGTTGTTCTGGAAGTCTAAACGTCGCTATTTTACTGACCATTTTTTAGTCGATTTAAATTATCGAGTTTACCGTTGTACAAGGGCGGGACGCTGAATCTCTACTGCTGATTGAGAAATCTTCGCGTTAGCTGATTGTACAAATGTTGTGGGTTAAACTCCTCAAAATCCCAAAACCGCTTTTTATTTTGATTCGGAGTGGTCGAGCTAACCAGGATTGCCCATTTTTTCCACTATAGCCGTTCTCGGCATCTGTGGTATTACAGTATTACACTATTACCTACCAGAGTTGATCAATCTCCAAGTTGACTGAGACGATACACCCTGAAAGGATTGGCGAGGGTAGATGCTTTCCCTACTGTTCTAAAAAAACAGGACTTACGCTTTTGTGCTACCGATATCCTGTTTGGCTTGTATACAGGATTCATCGTTAACCCTCTACGTGAGGTTGTGCGTAAGTCCTGAGAATGGGTTTCGGTGCTCTTGTTCAATTTTCTTTCCTCCGTCTATTAAGATGCCTCAGCAATATGTCTTAAATCTTTACGTGGATTAGCGTAATGATTCGTCACAATTTTTGGCTGAACCTTGTCAACCGACCACGAAAAACGCCCGCGTTGGGCGCTTATCTAGGGTGCATTTACTATATCTTAGTTTAGTCGATGAGGGGTATTACCCCCCACCCCATTAGTAAAACAACACATAGTTATTAAGGTTGGGTGTGGAGAAGATAGGGGAGATGGGGGAGATAGGGAAGATGGGGGAGATGAGGGAGATGGGGAAGATGGGGAATTGTAGGGGCGGGTTTCACTACTATCTCTTCGGTTGCACCCAGATACAACTAAACCCGCCCCGATACGCAGGTTTCGTGATTTCCCGTGAAAAGTTAGGTCAAAACATCAAGAGGGTGGCAATTCCAGTGCGATCGCGCCCAGTAGTCCTTTGCGAAAATCATTCAATAACTGTCGTGCAGCACGCTCTTGATTTCCTTGGTAGCGTGTCTGTGCCAAGTCCTGTAAGTAGGATTCACCTGTGATCCCCGTTGGGTCTACATCATAACGGTTGTGTAAGGAAGACGTGGAAGTGCGATCGGCTGTAGCAAAATCCGGCAATCGTTTTAGCAAATCTACAAACCCAGAAGCAACCCGCTGATTATCGTAAGACGCCTCACCAATGTCATCACAGATGGCTAATTTTAGAGCATCCTCTTGATTTTGTAGCTTGGCGGGGATAACACCGGGCGCATCCAATAGTTCAATCTGATCGCTAATCCGCACCCAACGCAATTGACGAGTAACACCGGGACGACGGGCGCTGTCCACCACACGCCGCCCCAAAAGTCGATTAATCAGAGCCGATTTTCCCACATTGGGAAAACCAATCACTACCGCACGAACCGGACGAGGCTGCATCCCGCGATTTTTGCGCCGTTGATTCATCTGGACTCCGGTTTGCTGGGCGGCTTGGGCTACCTCTCGAATCCCTTTCCCCTGCTGGGCATTTGTCCAGTAAGGTGTTTCCCCTTGTGCTTCAAACCAGGATGTCCACAACTGCTGCATCTTGGGTGTAATCAGATCCATGCGGTTGATCACTAAGATTCGGCTTTTATTCCCCACCCACTCAGCAGTTTGCGGATGATGAGTGGTAAGAGGAATCCGCGCATCCCGGACTTCCAGCACAACATCCACTCGTTTGAGCTGTTCCTTGAGTTGCCGTTCAGCTTTAGCAATATGTCCGGGATACCATTGAATGGTCATTGGTCATTGGTCATTGGTCATTGGTCATTGGTCATTGGTCATTGGTCATTGGTCATTGGTCATTGGTCATTGGTCATTGGTCATTGGTCATTGGTCATTGGTCATTGGTCATTGGTCATTGGTCATTGG
>NZ_JAVKBY010000105.1:0-29476 GCF_040222985.1 Coleofasciculus sp. F4-SAH-05 | reverse complement strand
GCTGAGTAGCGAGCAAGATGCTGAGTAGCGAGCAAGATGCTGAGTAGCGAGCAAGATGCTGAGTAGCGAGCAAGATGCTGAGTAGCGAGCAAGATGCTGAGTAGCGAGCAAGATGCTGAGTAGCGAGCAAGATGCTCGCACTACCAGGATTTCGGGATTTCGCCGTTATTGTAGTCAGGGCTTTAGCTCCATTAAACTATACAAAAATGCTTGACCTGCTTGATTGAGATTCTCATTCAGGGAGAAAGTGAGACTCCGAACTTGGATATCATCAATTTTGATATCTAGTCGTTCTTTTAAATCCGTGGGATAGACAAGAAAAGCATGATGACATTTCGTTGCTTTTGCATAGCTAATCATCTGGTAAATATCAGAATCTGCTGCTTTATTGGGGATTTTGTACTTAGTATCGAGTACAGCTTTAACTTTACCTGTATCACGATTACATAGCATTAAATCAATCCTAAATGACCGATTCTGACCAATTTTTATCAGATATTGGGATTGAAACAAAAAGCCTTGAGGTGGGTTTCTCTGAAGCCATGCTGCAACAAACTGTTCGTATAATCGTGCCATGTCAACGAGAAACGGCAGCATCGTGCGATCGCCAAATTTATGACTAGGTGCTGTATGTTCCAGGAAAAAGTGGCAAATGGCGTGTAATGGCTGGTAATCTTCGTTGAGGCGATGGTATTTTCGTCCCAGACAATCTGCTGCTTTAAACGGCTGTAAGCTTACTAATCCTTGCAATGTACGATGAGCTTTGCGTACAGTAGGAAGCACTCGTTCACTACATAGTCCACTGCGAGTAATGCAGTATATTGTCCAGGTAAGGATTTGGTTATCGGGGATATCGCTACTATAGTCTTGATAATCGCAGATTGGTTGAATTATCCAGGGTTTTTGAAGCGTTTTCTGGACGTTTAAGCGTCCCCGAATATAAGATGTTTGGTTAGTTTTTGAAATATAATTACGGTAGAACCCTTTCCGATAAAGATTTAAAATACCTTGAGCTAGAATAAAAGCCAACTCGCTATAAAATCCAGCTAGCGATTGACTGTTAGTCAATCCGAGTAAAAATTTAAATGTCTTGAAATTGTAGACATATTCCAGCATACCAAAAAGGTTGGCAAGGGGGACTTTAGGGTGGAGAATAATTTGCCAGTTTGGGGTTAAAGGAATATGACCAATCCAGCCTTTAGCTGTGAGTTGCCAAACATCATGGGTTTGGGTGTACTTAAGATTAATTTCTATCTGTTTAGGGTAGTCTTGCTTTAATTTGTCAATAAGAGATTGTGGGATATGATCACGACTAAAATGTTTAGAGGTATACTCAGTTAACTCGATCAGTTCCATGACGGTTTAATTATCTCTAAAGTAGATTAGCTCATGATTTTAGATTCAATCCTTTGCCAGCGAAACTCCTCGACTTTATCGGGTTGATCAAAAAAGTATTCTTCTAGATATGGCTCAATCTCCATTTGCCAAATATCGGCAATATGTTTATCTAGGTTTTCGGTCAAAAAGAATGAGATACCCAATTCATAATGCTTGTCCGCGATCGCACGATTTAACCGGGCAAGTTCCTGAATCAATTTTTCAATAGGAAAATCTGTTTTATGTTTTTCGTGATACCGTCGTAGTACCTGATAATTCGGGCGAAGTTCAATAAAAGCAAAGCGACGACGTAAAGCGTGATCAACTAATGCGATAGAGCGATCCGCCGTGTTCATTGTGCCGATAATACGGACATTTTTAGGGATACTAAACTGTTCACGATTCCCAGCTAAACGAATTTTTTTATCGCGATATTCGAGTAAATACATGAGTTCACCAAAGACTTGAGCGAGATTAGCACGATTGATTTCATCAATAATTAGAACACATAAACCTTGGCAAGCTTCTGCTTTTTGGCAGAATTCTAGGAAACGTCCAGGAACTAAAGGATAAGTCAATACACCATCTTCAGTTTGTGGGCGGATACCCTGGATAAAGTCTTCATAAGAATAGGCAGGATGGAATTGTACGACTTCCATAAAACCATCACCACTACTAATTATATAGTGAGCAACTTTTTCAGAAATAAAGGTTTTGCCTGTTCCGGGTGAACCATAAAAAATGACTTGTTTTTTTCGCTCAATTACTTTTGCCCATTTATTGAGTATTTCTGGATATAAACCTGTTTCTTGAGTCCATTGCGTCGCCGTATAGTCTTGAATAGATTCAGTAGCAGAGGTAAATGACAGTTCATCACCAATCGGTAAAATTTCAGGTTCAGCTAGATTATACTGCTTAATCGTAACTAACCAGTGGCAAAACATATCAAATAAATCATTATCGTGCAAAGCTGGAACACCGGGTTTGTGCATTTCCTGAATTAATTGTTGAATCAGGTTATGTCCGATAATGTTGACTACTGGATAATGAATTAATTTTTGGCTATACGCTGTATCAGCAAAGTCATTAATAACCTGGAGCGTTTTTGAGTTGATTGAGATAAAATAATTAGGTTGTAATGCATTAAGTATAGGTGTCAGCAGTTCCATAGGAAAAGCTGGGCAATAGTTTTGTGTATAAAAATCACAGCAAGCCTCAAGTAACTGCTGAGGATGGTTATTACAGCGACTGATAAATTTCAATATTGCTTTACCCAAATGATTAATTTGTATATAACTTAAATTAGCGCTATTATTATCCCGATTATTTAAGGCAAAAATTTCCTGTTCAAATAGCTGGTAAACTATAGGTTCTACTAAGTCTTCATTAGCCTCTAAAGTTGCCGTTATAGCTTCAAACTTTCGACACCACTGCTGACGCTGATCATCGTAGAAAGCGATGCAACGAAGCCCCTGTGCTGTGTAAGCAAAGGATTTTATGAATTCCCGAAATAAAGGAATAAACTCAAATCGATTTTGCACAAAATTTATACCTCTTAATTTCAAAGTTTAATTTTTTGATTCAATTAAAATCAGCACCCAATGTTACTACTGTGTCATCGATTTAACCCAAATTAATTCACCATGAGTAAGATATCGATAACACTGAGGAGGAATAATGTGAGGCTTTTTTTTTCTTAACGTGTCCAAATGAATAGGCTTTCTAAATCGTTGAATGTTTTTACAAAATATACCGACACCAACTGAAGCGCCTTGATAATAATTGTCAAATATTTTACGATCAACTGCTGCTTTTTCTTTGACTTTATGCCAAAAAGTATTAAGGTTTTTAGGTAGGTCTTCAACGAGCATTTTTTCAACTTCAAATGAACCCACTAAAGCTCTTTCTGGAGAAGAAACATAGATCAAAACCAAATCGCCTGCTTGCAATCGAGTGCGAACCCGACGTAGCTCAACTTGCTTAGTTCCAGCGAATATTTGATCAGCATATTGGGGTTTAATTGACAACAACAAGATATTGCTTGGTTGTGTAAACATATACTAATTTGAGGCATAGATTCCCAGAGTATAAATTTTAGCAAATTTTTCCTTGGAAATGTACACAGGGCTTTGTATATTACCTTGTTTTCCTAAAATCGTTTTAACATTTTTTAATAATACGGGTTTAACAAACAGCTCAGTATCGCCAAATCTTATAGCCATAATATCGTCATCTTGCTTTTGAGCAATGTCGATTACATTATCCAATTCATATATCCCTAAGTTTCGGAAACGTCGATATAGTTCTTTGGGCTTACCAATGACAACTTCATCCAATCTTGAGCAAGCTCGAATGGCACTTACCCCTTTGTATCCACCATCTTTATCACGACTCACATACCAAAGAATTCTACCTCGTACTCCTGGTTTGAGTTCTTGAGGAGCTGGATGCTTAGACTTATAGTAAACAGCTTCTCGATTTAGGGCAATGTTTTGCTTTGTTGCCCCCAATAAAGTTTGATTTGCTAATTTTGAGTCGAATAACTGATGCGCCCAAAAAGGATGAATCGGAATAATAAAAGTAGGACTATTGGAATCAATAATTTTTAAAGGATAAAGAACTCGTTCAAGATCTGACATAGCGGCAATAGTATTGACAGAGTTTTCATGCTTCAGGGTTTGAACGAAGTAATTAATAAACTGGTAATCTTTACCTAAACTTTTCGCAAGTTTATCAAGATGTACAGCTAGCGTTGATACTGTTTCAGCTTTCGCTATATTCGCTTTTAACCAGCCATGAGTTGCCGTCACAAACATATCTTTTTGAATGGCTGTCTTGACAACATCTTGTAAGTGTATATCAGTAATTAGAGTAAATGATCGATGTTCACGAGCTGAAATTGAAATGGCTTGAAAAAGCAGATGGTGTGCCAGAGTTCCGGCTAAAGGATTTTCCCTTACCCGAAGCATAGGAATCTCTAGCTCATAGTCTTTGTGCCGCTCATACACGACTAACGCCGTTGGTTCTTGTTCTCCTTCTAAAATCACTAAACACTCAAACTTATCGTTTTCAGTGATAAAACGACGTAAATTTTGTTGAAATTCTGCTTTAGTTTCACCTTGTTTATCCGCGTTAAAGTTTTTATAAAAGCTATTGTCTTTCAAGTTTTGAACTCGAACCTGTTTTAACGATGTTCCGGCAAGACGTACAGGCTGATATTCGGTTATATTTTGTAGATGTTCTAATTTGTTAATTAGATCAGATTTACCGTAATCTAACCACCAATATGTATTAAATTTTCCAGGTGTTTTAGCTGGTTCATCATATTTAGCTACAAAACCTAATTTAGACCATAAATTTTGTAATTGATAATCACGGCGACAGGTCAAACCAATGCCACTATAGTCTTGAGTTAATTGAATAAGGTGATCAACCAATTTTTTTGCTATTCCTTTACCTCGATAGGATGGATCAAGGCACAAATGAATAATAGTTACCCGATTATAAGAACGCGACGTTCTATATAAGAGATATCCAATACAGTTTTCTGGAGATGCAAGCGCACAAATAATTTTTCGATTAGCTGCATATTCCTCAAAAGCGCCTTTTGGAAAAAAGCTAAGAGTAGGTTGATTGGCATCACCGAGAGCAATGACGGTTTGTAGGTGATGAGATTTATCATCAATTACTTTAATTTCTATCTGTTCTACCACTGTTTCTTACCTCCTAAGTCCTATTGATAGGATTTGAGTTGATGTCAATGAATCTAAAATCTGGATAATTATCTTTAATTTTTTGAAGGCGTCGAACTAACTCAATGCCATCCATATCAGGAAGTCCAATATCAACAATCCCAACATCGGGTTTAGCTTTTTCCAGTAAACTTAACCCGTCAGCACTATTGGCGGCTTCACCCACCCATTCAATCTCATGACTCTGTTGCAAAGCTGTTCTGAAGCCTATACGAGTGAGTTTATGATCTTCAATCAAAACGACTCTAATTTTACTTGTTAACATTTTTTGGTGGTACAGAATTTATGTCCAGGTACTTATCTGAGGATGAATGGTGCTGACTTAGGGCTGGTGGGCAATGCCCACCCTACGGTATGTCGAGGGTTTGGGTGTCTAAGGGGGAATCAGGTATTGCCATGCATCTTAGCGTACCCTGGAAGCTAAAGCGCGATCGCACTCCCGTAACTGCTACCCTTAGGCTAGGTGTCTCTAGACTTCCAGAACCTTGTACCCTGAAGAGTAGAACAGTTATCCATCAACACAGGAACCGCTATGCAAAAGTACCTACCTTTAGTTGCTCGGATTTTTATCTCCGCTATTTTTATCAAGTCGGGGATTAGTAAAATTTTCGGTTTCGCTGGCACTCAAGAGTCTATGGCTGCTAGCGGAATTCCTTTTGCTGGTATCGTTCTGGTTCCTACTATTATTGTATTAGTTGGTGGCGGACTCTCAGTTTTATTCGGTTACAAAGCCCGTTGGGGAGCCTTATTATTGATTGGCTTTTTAATTCCCGCTACCTTAATTTTTCACAGCCAGTTTCCTGAAGAAGAAATTGCCTTTTTCAAGAATTTAGGCTTAATGGGCGGATTATTTATGGTTGTCGCATTTGGTGCAGGTGAGATTAGTTTGGATCAGCACAGCGAATCCTCTTCTATGCAGTCGGCGAAATAGCTTGGTCATTTGATTAGCATAAACTGAGGAAGAGAGAGGAGGTGTAAGCTGTTCTGCATTTACACCTTAATGGAACAATAACGAATTCCTGGTAATGCGAGCATCTTGCTCGCTATTAATAGCAAATTTATCGCTACTACTACCCAACTTCAATGTATGACAACGTATTCGTTATTAACTGACAATAAAAAATCCGCGATCGCACTTCAATATCCGTTACAATGTATGGAGGGAATACCTCCGAATTTTCAGGAGGAGGCAATTATGCCAATTCAAAGCCACAACACAATGGGAAAAGTTTTCACCCAATTGACAATTATTAACCGAGCTGACCAAATTCGGGCAGAAGATGGGACAATTTCACCTGAACAAATTCGGTCACTCACTCTGGAAAATGTATTGGTAGACACAGTAGCCACTACCTTATGTTTGCCACCAGACGCGATTACTTCACTGGGACTAAAAATCCTCAAAGAAGTAGACGTAGGCACAGCCATGGGTATTGGCAAAGCCCGAATTTTCCGAGATGCCACTCTCTCTATATTGGGTAGAGAAGGAACCTTCGAGTGTTTGGAATTACCCGGTGGTGCAGATGCGCTTTTGGGCGTGATACCGTTAGAAGCATTGGGGTTAAACATAGATGTGCAAAATCAAACCTTGAAGCCGTTACCTATCAGTCCAACCGATACCTATTTGACAATTTTGTAGGAATATATAATTAAATTAATTGAACAAGCTTTGGAACATCTGTTGAGTTGAGCGAAGTCGAAACCCAACCTACTTAGGGACTTAACATGAATGCTACTGACTGGTCTGCTGGTGGGCAATGCCCACCCTACGGTATATCCTAAATTCCGCAGATCTCTTAATGCTTATTTCAGTGCCATTCGACTCAACATCCGTTACGACAAATGACGAATGACGAATGACGAATAACAAATAACAAATGACAAATGACAAATGACGAATGACAAATTACTGTATTAATCCAAACTGCCCAAACCCTGAAAACTCAATAACTCAAAACTTCTGCCCAACGTGCGGCACAAAACTTATCCTCGCAGAACGATATCGTCCGCTGCGACTTCTAGGTGCTGGAGGATTTGGTAGAACCCTGTTAGCCGAGGATACATCTCAACCCTCAACCCCTTACTGTGCCATCAAACAATTTTATCCCCAAGGACAAAACAATTCCCCAAAAGCTGCCCAATTATTTCATCAAGAAGCGGAACGTTTACAAGAATTAGGTAACCATCCCCAAATCCCTGAATTCTTAGCCTATTTTGAGCAGGATAATTGTCAGTACATTGTCCAGGAATTTATTGATGGACAGAATCTGAATCAAGAGTTAGCCCAACTCGGTGCATTTTCCGAAAAGCAGGTTCGCTCTCTGCTGAGTGACTTACTCCCCGTACTGCAATTTATTCACCAAGGCAACGTCATTCATCGAGATATTAAACCGGAGAATATTATTCGGCGGCGTCGCGATAATAAATTAGTCCTCGTCGATTTCGGGGCGGCGAAATATGCGACCTGGACAATATTAGCCAAAACGGGGACAACCATTGGTTCTGCTGGATATGCTGCACCTGAACAAACCTTTGGGAAAGCTGTCTTTGCTAGCGATATCTATAGTTTGGGCGTTACCTGCATTCACTTGTTAACCCAAATACAGCCGTTTGATTTATATGAACCCCTAGAAAGTGGGTTTATCTGGCGACAGTATTTAGTTAATAATCCAATTAGTCAAGACTTGGCTGAACTGCTGGACAAAATGATTAATCCGGTGATGAAACAGCGCTATCAATCGGTTGAGCAAGTTCTCCAAGATTTCCATCACGGTGGAACAAGTCGGGTAACGATTCAACAAACTATTCCATCTCAACCCCTAAACGTTAATGCTTCGCTGGTCAATACAATTCAAGGTCATGGTGGGAGAATCTCCACTATCACCTTCAGCCCCGATAAAAAAAGTCTGGCTAGTGGTAGTGTTGATAAAACGATTAAACTGTGGCAAGTGAGTATGGCATGGGAAATTCGTACCTTTGGTGGCTGGTTTTCTGGGAAGCACAGTAAGGAGATCACCTGTCTGGCATTTAGCCCGGATGGAAAATATCTAGTCAGTGGAAGTCGGGATGAAACCCTAAAATTATGGCAGGTACAAACCGGAAAACAATTGGTTAGTGTCAAAAGCCATAAAGGTGGGGTTGATTCAGTCGCTTTTAACCCCAATAAACGTTTTGTGGCGAGTTGCGGTAGAGATAACAAAATTCGGATTTGCCAGAGTAACACGTTGAAAACGATACAGGTTTTATCGAGTCGTTCCAGTGGATTTAATTGTGTCGCCTTTAGTCCCGATAGGCAAATCTTGGCGAGTGGAAGTGGGTATCGAACCATTAAACTGTGGTACGTTCCCCACTGGCAAAGGTTAGGAACTCTAGCCGGACATATCAATTCCGTTGATGCGATCGCGTTTAGTCCTGATAGTATGATTCTAGCCAGTGGCAGTGCAGACGCGACGATTCGGTTATGGGATATTCGCACTCTGACTCAAACCACCTTGATACAAGGGAATTTTCCCCAAGTGCGTTCCCTCGCCTTTAGTCCCGATGGGCGTCTCCTCGCCAGTTGCGGTGGTGATAACACGATTAGAATTTGGGATGTTGCAACTGGACAAGAATGTTGTACTCTCGAAGGACATACGGACATTGTTCAGGTTGTGGCATTTAGCCCCGATGGACAAACCTTGGCGAGTGGGAGTTTGGATAAAACGATTAAAATTTGGCGTGTTTGGTAAGTATGTTGGGTGGGGACAATTAAAGTTAACGGTGGGGATCGTCATTTGTCATTCGTCATTCGTCATTCGTCATTCGTCATTCGTCATTTAGTCGGGGCGGGTGTAGGGTGCGTTAGCAAAGCGTAACGCACCATTTCAAACGATAGTAGTGAAACCCGCCCCTACATAATCTCCCCTATCTCCCCTATCTCCCCCATCTTCCCCATCTTCCCCATCTTCCCTATCTCCCCCATCTACCTGTTCCCTGATAGTATGACTCAACCGATTAACCTTTTCGAGTACGAATCATTAGCCCATCAACAGTTATCTCGAATGGCGCTAGATTATTACGCCAGTGGCGCTTGGGATGAAGTAACGTTACGCGATAATCGGACTGCGTTTGAGAAATTCAAACTTCGTCCCCGGATTTTGGTTGATGTCAGTCAGCGTGATTTAAGTACGACGGTTTTAGGACAATCTCTCTCCCTACCGATTCTAATTGCGCCGACGGCATTTCAATGTTTAGCACATCCAGAGGGGGAAATCGTGACGGCGAAGGTAGCGGCTAACGTGGGTTCAGCGATGGTATTGAGTACCATGTCTACTCAACCGTTAGAAGAGGTGGCATTGACATCCAAACAGGTGCAGTCAGACTCTCAGACAGATAGTCATTCTCCATTATGGTTTCAACTCTATGTGCATCGCGATCGCGCTTTGACTCAAAACTTAGTTGAACGGGCGGAAGCGGCGGGGTATAGCGCCCTCTGTCTCACCGTCGATGCGCCTGTTTTAGGGTGTCGAGAAAAGGATAAACGCAATCAGTTTACCTTACCCCTGGGGATGCAGTTGGCGAATTTAACCCATCGAGATATTCCGGAAATCGTCGGCGAATCGGGGTTATTTGCCTATTTTGTCCAACAGCTTGACCCCGGCTTAACGTGGCAAGATTTGGAATGGTTACAGTCCTTGACAAAATTACCAATTATTGTTAAAGGAGTTTTACGTGGCGATGATGCACTGCGGGCGGTGGAACATGGGGCAAAAGCCGTGATTGTCTCCAATCATGGGGGTAGACAATTGGATAGTGCGATCGCGTCACGATCGCGTCAATTGATGCTCTTTCGGAAGTGGTTACGGCTGTAGGTGATCAAGTCGATGTGCTTATGGATGGTTGGGATTAGTGGCATGGTACTCCTCGAACAGCAAGAGGATTCCACCTCGTTTCTCATCGTTCATGATAATAAAGGGGTAGGGGAAGGGCGTCTGGCGATAATCACGGTTATCGGCGAACAAGCCCTTTTGCAGATTCAAAAAATAGCTATATAACTATCATTGTGGCACGCATTTTTTGTAGCGGCAAGCTTAATTGGGTTAATTTAGTGTAGAATGATAACTTGATTCCAAATTTTATTTGGCGTAAAAAAGAAGAATTTAGTCGCTAAAAGTGAAAAAGAGTGTAATATAGTGTAATGCTAGACTCAGATCCACTTTCAGCTATGGACGTTCAAGAAGTCTTAAACTGGACGGATAACTTGGTGTTCTCGAAAACGGGAAAACATCTCGACTCCCTGCAAAAGGCTGTAGTTGAGGGGACTTGGCAGCGGCAAAAGTATCCAGAAATTGCTAGGAATTGCCACCGTACTCATGATCGCATCAAACAAGTGGCAAGAGAATTATGGCAGTTAATATCGGCAGAGCTGGGAGAAGATGTTAGGCAATCTAATTTTCGAGCTATTTTAGAACAAGTAGAATTTTCCAATATCTCAAATTTTAGTTCTGACTATGTGCAAATCGTGGGTGATATTAATTTCTGTAACGAACATTGCCCTTATCCCAAAGCAAAAAAACACCGATCGCGCACCTCAAACGCCACCAGTACCCAACCCGAAAAACGCCACGATGTAACCGAAGCACCGGAGTGCGATCGCGTCTACAACTGCACCACAGAACTAACCACCCTTAAACAGTGGATACTCCAAGAAAAAATCCGCATCGTCACTATCTTTGGATTGCCTGGTATCGGCAAAACCACCCTCGCCAGAGAACTGGTAGAACAAATTAAAGATAACTTCGATTATATCCTCTGGCGCAACTGTACTGAAACTCTGACACTGAAATCTCTAAAAACCAACTTAATTCAGTTCTTTTCTAAAGATAGAGAAACCAAACTCCCCTCCCTAATCGACTATCTGCGATCGCATCCCTGTCTGATCATCCTCGACGACTTCCAAGAACTATTTACCCCTGGAGAATTAGCAGGTACATATCTGCCAGACTGTGAAAATTACAGCAAATTCTGGCAACAAATGGGCAGTTTTCGTGAGGTGACGATATGACTTTAGCGAAGAATCCGCAACCAAAAATCATCCGCACAGAACGTGGATTGACCATTTCAGGCACACGCATTACACTCTACGACGTGATGGACTACCTCACGGCTCAATATCCACCAAAGTTTATCTGCTCTCTACTTCATCTGACAGATGAGCAAATTAACGCTGCCTTATCCTATATTGAAGCAAATCGCCTTGAAGTTGAAACCGAGTATCAAATTGTCCTGAAACAGGCTGAAGAAAATCGGCGGTATTGGCAGGAGCGTAATCGTGAACATGCGGATCGTGTTGCCACAATGCCGCCAAAAGCAGGTCGCGAAATTCTTTGGGCAAAACTCCAACACCAGAAAACTAGACATCAACTAGAAGTATGATTTTCCTCATTGATCACAATCTAGGAGGACATGCAGAGATTCTATTGGGAAATCTTGCCAGTCAAGGCTGGTTGGAGTTACTTCCAATTCGTTTTGTTAGCTTCAAGGAGATCAATCTATCGATTGACAGCATCGATTTTTAGCAGATCGAGCCTATCGAAATCGTTGTGTTGACCGTATTCTGGAGATTGTGCTTGATATCGAAAACTGGATGGGAGTAGGTCGCATCTTTATTCCATGACCACGCCTCTACAACCTAAATCTGGTGCGTTACGCTACCCTTCGGGAACGCTTCGCGAACGCTAACACACCCTACAATTTTGACAATTTTGCTCTGATTTCCAGTCGCCAGGATTACTTGATCATCATTCATTGGAGGTTCCTTTAAAACTGACGAGACCAATCTTTAAACCAGCGTTCTACCACCACTTTTGTTTGGGTAAAAAACTCAACGGCTTGTCGCCCTTGTCCATGTAAATCCCCATAAAAACTATTTTTCCAACCACTAAAGGGAAAGAATGCCATCGGTGCGGCTACGCCAATATTAATACCAATATTTCCCGCTTCGGCTTCATAACGAAACTGTCGCGCGGCGGCACCACTGGTAGTAAATAAACACGCCATATTTCCCCATTGACCCCCGTTAACTAATGCGATCGCGTCTTCAATGGTGTCGAGATGCATTAAACTCAACACCGGACCAAATATTTCAGTTTGAGATAGAGAACTGTCGGGGTTGACATTTTCCAGAATTGTGGGTCGAATAAAATTCCCTTGCTCATACCCGGAAATCTTCACCTTGCGCCCGTCTACTAATACCTTTGCGCCTTCATCAGCGCCCTGTTGAATCAATCCCTCAATCCGAGTTTGACTGTCACGGCTAATCACCGGTCCCATTTCCACCCCTTCATCCAACCCATAGCCGACGACACGAGTTTGAGCCGCAGACGCGATCGCATCGGTAAAACTATGCCGTGCTTCCCCCACAGTAACCGCCACAGACGCCGCCAGACACCGTTGTCCCGCACAGCCAAAGGCACTATCGGCAGCAATTCGAGTCGTCATTTCCATATCCGCATCCGGGAGGACAATCAGGGGATTTTTTGCCCCTCCCTGACATTGCACCCGCTTGCCGTGAGCGGCTCCTTTGCTGTATACATACTGTGCCACCGGGGATGATCCGACAAAACTAATGGCGCGAATTTTGGGATGTTCTAAAATCCCATCCACCACCGCTTTTGCCCCATTCACCAGATTAACTACCCCTTTAGGTAATCCCGTCGCTTCTAACAACTCAAACACCTTTTGCATCGTCAACGGAACTTTTTCCGAAGGTTTAACGATACAGGTATTCCCGCAGGCGATCGCATAAGGTAGAAACCAAAAGGGAATCATACCCGGAAAATTGAATGGCGAAATAATCGCGATTACTCCCACAGGTTGACGAATCATGATTTCATCAATCCCCCGGGCAACATCTTCCAGGTTATACCCCTGCATCAGCATTGGAATTCCACAGGCGACTTCCACATTTTCAATTGCCCGTCGTAATTCAGCTTTTGATTCCTTTAGGGTTTTACCGCATTCCAGGGTAATCGTCTGGGCTAAGTCGTCTAAATTCTCGTCTAATAAAACCTTGAGTTTAAACAGATATTGGACTCGGGTTGGTGGAGGAATTCGACGCCAATCGGAAAAAGCAACCGCCGCCGCCGCCGCCGCCGTATCTACATCATCTTGAGGCGATAACGGAACTTGGGCTAAAACATCAACCGTAGCCGGATTAACCACCTGAAGCGATTCAGTGGCGCTGGAGGGACACCATTTGCCATTGATATAGTTCGGTAACAGATTTTTTAGATGCACCATTGGTTCTCCAAAATGGGGGAGCAAGGGGAGATGGGGGAGCTGGGGAAGCTGGGGAAGCTGGGGAAGCTGGGGGAGCTGGGGAAGCTGGGGAAGCTGGGGAAGCTGGGGAAGCTGGGGGAGCTGGGGAAGCTGGGGAAGCTGGGGGAGATGAGTAAGTTAACTCAAAACTCTACCTTGCCTATTGCCTATTGCCTATTGCCTATTGCCTATTGCCTATTGCCCATTGCCTGTTCCCTGTTCCCTGACAAATGACGAATGACAAATGACAAATGACAAATGACAAATGACGAATGACGAATGACGAATGACAAATGACAAATGACAAATTACCGATCAACAACATTCAAGCGTCGAGTAATCATCGTCATCCCATCACCGCGAATCAAAACGGCTGAAATCCAGCGATCCTGGGGAGTTAAGGGCGCTCGCCCCACTTTAAAAATCCCGCCTGCGGATAGTAAATCCAATTCAAAGTCACTGGGTTGGTTGTAGCGATCGCGACTAATCGGTTCTTCTAAGGCTGTTCCCAATAGTAGGTTATCTCCCAGGGGTTCTTGGACAATCGCATCAAAGTTAAACGACTGACCAATACGCACCTGTTCCGGTAAAATCACTTGCAGGTTGGGAGGATTGACGCCAGATGTCAGTTGGGAACGTTCTGCCAAAATTTCCGATGAGACGATTTTTTGATTTTCGTAACGTTGGCGCGATCGCAACATAGATTCGAGTTTCACCATTGTACCGTTGTTGGGCTGAGTTCCGGTTACAGTGGTGACTGTCTCCGCCACAATCCCATCACCTTGATTGTCCCAAGACTGTAACTCGGTGCGATACGTCAATTGAGGATAGCGTTCCCACAGTTGCTTCAGGGCTTCCTCCATCTGGGCGTGAGTCAAACCGTCAGAATGTTTGAAATTCTGGCTATAAAACTGCATCACGCCCTCCACATCCCGGCGATTGGCGGCTGCATCGATTTGCGCCAGGAGTTCTTTAATCTGAGGTGGGGCGGTTGCGGGATCTTCGGCTTTTGTCGCCGTTGCCCATCCCACAGTTAAACCCACCGCGAAGAACAAAATCATAGACCCATTCAGGGAATACGCCTTGGTTTTCGCGCTCAAGGAACCTGACTTTTCAAACCTTGGGGAGAATTCAAAGCCTCTCTCCTTGCCGGAGAGAGGTTTGGAGAGAGGTTTTCTATATCCCGTGAAAAGTACGCTCAAGGAACGGGAAACGCGACGAAATAAATTGACCGGATTGTGCATTAGGGGCATCGTAGGAAATAGTTTATATAAAGAAATTGGCTTCCAATTGGACAGATAAGATGGTATATTCGCTTGCTTTACTACCAATTTTCGATTTTAACTCGACAGAATAGTCGCCTTTAGGAGGAACAACGACCTTGGCTGACACTCCAATTCGCTTATTGATTGCTGCCAGTGGCACAGGAGGACATTTATTTCCGGCGCTGGCGTTAGCTCAACAGTTACCAGAGTACCAAATTGAGTGGCTGGGCGTGCCGAACCGTGTGGAACAATCGCTGATTCCCCAACACTATCCCCTGCACACGATTTCGGTTGAAGGCTTTCAGAAACCCTTGGGACTAAATACGGTTCGCGTTTTTGGACGTCTCGTTGGTTCCATCCGACAGGTGCAGCGACTAATCCATACTAGGCAATTTGATGCTCTGTTTACCACAGGCGGTTATATTGCTGGACCTGCGATCGTCGCGGCACGGTTACAGGGATTGCCTGTCATTTTACATGAATCCAACGCCATTCCCGGAAAAGTCACCCGCTGGCTGAGTCCCTTCTGTGATCAGGTGGCGATCGGATTTGACGCCGCTTCCAAGTATTTACCCAAAGCCCAAACCGTCACCGTTGGTACACCGGTTCGGGCTGATTTCTATAAGCCTCAGCCGTTAGACTTGCCGATTCCCGACGATGCGCCTTTAATCGTCGTCGTTGGCGGTTCTCAAGGGGCGGTTAGCGTAAATCAACTCGTGCGTCAATGTGCCAAGACTTGGTTTGAGATGGGCGCGTGGATAATCCATTTAACCGGAGAAAAAGACCCAGAGGCTTCCACCTTACAGCATCCCCACTATATTGAACTGCCATTTTACAACAACATGGCAGCGCTACTGCAACGGGCGAATTTAGCCATTAGTCGGGCGGGTGCGGGTTCGTTAACAGAATTGGCGACAACGGGAACCCCTGCTATTTTAATTCCTTATCCTTACGCCGCAGAAGACCACCAAACTTTTAATGCCGCTAGTTTTGCCCAAAAGGGAGCGGCTTTGGTTTTTCCTCAATCTGAACTCAGTCCTGAGTTACTCGAAAGTAAGGTATCTTATTTGCTCAAATCTCCGGACATTCTCCAGCAAATGGCAGAAAAAGCGGCATCATTAGCAGTGACGGATAGTGCAGAACAATTAGCAATGTTGGTGCGTCGGCTTGTGGAGAAAAAATAAGCGTAATTTCCGACAATCGCATCGGCAAAAGTAGTCCAGTTTATCGGAAATTGACGCGGAATAAAAAACTAAAAGTACATACCAGCAAACACGATGAAACTTAGAGTTTTGACAGTGCTAACCCTTGTGGCAAGTTCAAGCCGTTGTTAGGTGAGTAGAGTCGATAAAACTATACAGCTTATTGTTAGAATAGCCTGGGATAGGGAAGCCAGACGTTAACCGGAAAACTAAACGACTGGAGGCTAACTTTTGACAGGTTTAGGTTTTTGGCGGTTGAACAAATTGATGTATCGTTGCTGCCATAAGGCTTCGAGTCGGGAGAATGCTTCTTCGGTATAGCGTTGTGCTTCTCGCTCAATGGACTTCCACAGGAGTTTGAGGGCGTTGAGGCGGGGACAACAGCGCATCAAAGCGCGACAAGCGGCAATCCACTGTTCTAATTTGCGGTAACTGACGAAGTAGCCGCCGATTCCTTTGATATGTACCCATAGGACGTTATGCCATTTTTCCCAGTTGAGGATGCGCTCTTGGGGAATGTTTAGGAGTTTGGCGATTTGTCTGAGGGTGATGACGAAGGTTTTGGGGTTGATGCGATGACGTAAAGGTTGCATGGCTGTAGGGTTGGGCGAAATTTAGAAGAACCTCTCCCCCAGCCCCTCTCCTAAAAGGCGAGGGGAGTCTTCCTTCCCTTGCAGGTAAGGGGATTGGGGGGTTAGGTCAAACTCATGGGAGTGGTTTTGAGGTCTAAGTTTGGTGATCGTTGATTATTGCCAGAGTTAGATGATACTCTGTCTATTATACACGCTGAGCGGGTAAATGTTAAGGCTTAACTTTAACTTTTTAGCTCATGTCCTCGTATGTAAACCCAACCGTCTGAGCAACTAATTCCAAATGTTTTGACTTTGAACGAGTCGGCTCATAGACTCCATTTTCCCATTCACTCACTGTTTGCTGACGCACACCTAGCTGTTTGGCAAATTCTGCCTGTGTCAAACCGATATGAAGCCTTAAAGCCTTGATCAGTTCACTGTTCCACACTCCTGTATCGCTCACACGCGGAACTTGAGTTTTTGGAGGAGGTTTGCGAAATGTGACACGCTCTTGCTCCAAGTCGATATCCTCAGCACGATAACCTGCTTCCATCCAAGCTGAGGCTTGCAGAGCGCCTTTGCTGCGATTGCTCCACCATGCCCGTTTAGTTCGTGCTGAGTCGGGTAAGGTGTTGTTTATTAGCGCCTCGATTTCTGCAAAAGTTAGGGTTACTTCGTCTTGATTACTGTCACGCAGAAATTCAAGGAGTGGCTGGTACTTGTTGCCCTCCTTCATACGATATCTTCCTCTCCGAGAATCATTTTGTCGATATTTTCCAGGATATCCCGCAGATAGTCGGTCGCATCGCGAGTCATAGATACTGTACCTCGGCTAGAATTCGTTCACCGATGCGAAATTTGAGTCCGGTTTTCATCACCAGATCAACTTTAACCCCCAAGCGATCGCTGAGTTGGTTTTCCAGTTCGCAGAAGGTTAGCAAACCAAAGCGGCGATCCGGGTCAAATTCAACCAGAAGATCCAAATCACTGTTCGGGGTTTGTTCGCCGCGTACATAAGAACCAAACACGCCGAGTTGGGTAATCCCGTAGCGTTGTTTGAGTTCCGGGAGGGCTTGGCGTAGGCGATCGAGGAGGCGATCGAGGGTGGGTGGGGATGGCTTGAGGTTCATCGTTATTCGTTATTTAGCGATCGCGTACTTTTACAAAAGTTAATCAGCGTACCGTTGACTTTTATTCCACTACTGATCAACAAACAACAACTCCGACTTTCTTACTTCTTATCGCCATCTTTAACGTCTGCAAACTCTCGCTTGACAATCTCCCGAACCTCATCAAGTAACCGGGGAACCTTGGTTTGCACCACATCCCAGATTGTCTCATTCTCTAAACTGAAATAAGTATGAGCCAATACATCCCGTAACCCTGCAATTTTGCGCCATTCCACTTGGGGATAGCGTTCTCGCATCTCCAATGGAATCTGTTTAACCGCCTCTCCGATAATCTGCAAATTCCGCACTACAGCATCAAATGTACGCTCATCTGCTACAAACTCGGCAAACTCCATCCCCACCGTGTAGCGCATTACCTTTTCACCCGCCATCAGAAGATCGTCAAAATACAGTCGCAAACTACGAGACATTGATTGCCTCTGTTAGCACCGTTTCTCGGATCTGAGGTTTCAACATTTTCACACTCACCAAATCCACTGATCGCCCCAAACCATCCTCTAGAAAAAATTTCAAATCCATATAGCGATCAAATGTCACCACCCCGTCAAACTCCACCAACAAATCAACATCACTTGTCTGTGTCGCCTCCTCCCGCGCCACAGAACCAAACACCGCCAGCGACTTTACCCCATATTGCCGTAACTCTTGGCGATATTCCCGTAACCTAGCCTCTAATTCAGCCCGTCTCATCCCACCAACTCCTAAAAATTCCCCTGAATTGCCGATGCCAACATGCCAACTCCACCAACTTCTGATGAATCGTCTTCTTCCCCATTGGGTCGTTTTTTGGTTCAGATGCGAAGCTGAATGAATCAGGATGGCATTAATTTGTCACAGCTATTTAGGAGAAACTGTCCTGACAAGATATAAATCATCTCTATGACAGCAATCTGTTACCAATGACAAATAATTAGTTATTGTACAACTTGACAAAAGCGGGCAGCGAGAATCGAACTCGCATCATCAGCTTGGAAGGCTGAGGTTTTACCACTAAACTATGCCCGCAGGCACTCATAACTTTTCTAGTATAAACCACGATCGCACAAGTTTGGCAAGTTTCCACCAAAATTATCGGCTCAATTCCCTAGGGGATCAATTTCTAGGGTCAGGGAGTACGATCCGTACACAGGGCTATATGCCATATAGGTTGGTGAAAACTCCCAATCAGCAATAATCTGGTTGGCGAGTTTCGTCGCTTGCTCTTGACTCAGCGTTCCTTGTTGCACTTGTGTCTTATCGGGTATAACCTCAGCTTTGCCCCTATCATTGATAAAAACGATAACCTTGAGAACCACAGGTTGCTCCAGAGTAATCTCTAGGGACGTGAGTTCATCCACCGAGAGGGGTTGACTCTCTGTTTGGATTTCGGCAAGTCGATCGCCCGGATTGCGTTGCGGATTGATAATAGAACCACCCCCGCTACTCACAATCCTGAGTTCATTAATAGAAGCAATGAAGCCCCCACCCGACTGGTTTTCTGGTGACGTGGGTTTTGTTGATTCCTCTGGCGATGGAGTAGGAGATGGACTACTAGGCGGAGTTGGGTTTGGAGGTTTCTCTGATGACTGAGGAGACGGCGTTTCTCCCATCCCTTCAAAGGTGGTGGAGGTTGGCGACGGGGTTGGGGTTGGGTTCGGTGAGTTGGGCGAGGAAACCGTTGTCGGTGAAGGCTGACGGGTTTCCTGAGTAGTGTTTGCGATCGCCTGAGTCGGGCGATTTGTCTGTGGTGCTGATTCGGGTTGACTCTCAGGACTCTGCGCTGGTGTTTTTTGGGATACTGAAGAAGGCGGAGATTGAGTCGCTGGAGTTGGCATGGTAGCATTTGAGGCGATCGCAATCATCTCAACGGGAATCAGTCGTTGACTCAACCGCCAATCCTGAAAGCGTCCCAATAGCGCCAGACGCAATAACCCCAAGCCAACCAGATGAATCGCCACAGAACTTAGAATAACGGTTTTCCATAGCGCTGGGGGGTCAGTATGAAGGCGTTGGGGTATCTGAGGTTGGTTTAGTGTTGGTTGTGTCATTACAATCAGGTTGGGATGCTTTTATTCCATACTGCCAAATAGCCACTGAGCATCTGGATCAAGTCTTAGCTTTCTTTACGCGATCGCCCAATGACAGTCGTGACCGATGAATACTTATCGCTTGTCTAGGTTCAAGATTATTATTATTGCTTCTGTTCTCCTAGTCGGACTAATCCTCAGTGGATGGAGAATGACCTTACCCACAACCGCAGCCGAATCGGACACCATCTATCATTATCGACTGGTTCACAGCGCTGATGGTATTGGTAAATTTTATAGGGGTCGAGAGATTGCCAAAGTTATGGGACATACCGAAGCCCTTTGGTTAGAACGCCCCAGCCGTCAGACGACAGAACAGCCACAGCAGGTGATTGAGGCGTTGAACCTAAAACCCACGGATATTGTGGCAGATATTGGTGCCGGTACAGGTTATTTTAGTTTTCGCATCAGTCCTCTTGTCTCTCAGGGTAAGGTATTGGCGGTGGATATTCAACCGGAGATGCTGGATATGATCGAATTCCTGAAAACCGAGAACAATGTGACCAATGTTGAGCCAATCTTAGGGAGTACCACTGACCCAAATTTACCGGAAGAAACCGTTGATTTAGCCTTGATGGTCGATGCTTATCACGAATTTGCCTATCCAAGAGAAATGATGAGTGGAATTGTGCGATCGCTAAAACCAGGTGGACGAGTTGTACTGGTGGAATATCGCCGGGAGAATCCCTTGATTCCGATTAAAGCGCTGCATAAAATGACTCAGAGACAAGCACGTAAAGAAATGAATGCGGTGGGGTTGCAATGGCTGGAAACTAAAGAGTTCTTACCCCAGCAGCATTTAATGATATTTCAGAAACCAATAGAATCTGTCAGTTAGTCCGATTAAGGATGTGAGCCAGCGATGAATCATTCCAGTGTTGTGTTTAGGACTTCTGAGATTAGAGTACAAGTATATCTACAGGCGTCTCTTCCTGGCAGGAAAACAGTAATTTCAGTTGATCAAAATCACCCATTTAACCCAACTGTGTTCTTCTTTTTGGTAGGGTCATGTTTGGCTCTTATCATTGTTCTGTTGTGGGCAAATAGCTAAATGATGTGGTATAATGACGCTTGTGCAAGAGTAGCGGCTAACCGAAAGGTTGCCTTTTCAAACAACGGAGCCAATAATATTGCACTTGTGGGGCTGTTTATAAACCAGCCTGGAGGCACGGGGTTATCGTGTAAGTTAAACAGAACTCCCAAATACGTTCAGCTTAACTTGTTCGATGACTTCAGGGCTACTGAAAACCCAGACCTCCGCGTGAGCAGGTCTGGGTAGTTTATTCCCGACTACAGGGCCCATTAGAAGATAATCTCTCAGTAGACGATTCAGCAGCCTAATGGACTGTTTGCGGCTGGATTCGCGCTATGCTGAGAAATGGAATGATTCCGTTAAGATAATTATTACTATTGGTTATGCGAATTCAATGTTGGTTTACTACCGTTGCCGTTGCTTGTCTGTTTTGGCTAATCAGTTGGGTTATTGCCCCTGCCGCGTTTGCCTTCGTTCAGGTGGAACTGTCTGATCTGTCTTACCAAGAATGTCCCTCCAAGTTTTCCGAAGGGTTGGTCACGCCCGGTTCCATCCAAGCCGCCAATTGCTACATCATTACAGGTAAAGCCATCAACAAGTCAGGTAAACCCGTGATCAACGCTGACATTTTTGGTCGAATCTACGATGCCAATCATAATCCCGTCTTTCAAAATCGTACCCGGCTGGGCGCTATTGATGAAGTCCCACCGGGCGTTAGTGATTTTGAAGTGCGAATTACGGTTTCGGCTAATCAACCAACCCCCTTGCAGCTTGAACAATTCAAAGCGTCTGGCTTTACGGGCAAAGTCCGCCGCTAAAAAAAAAGCGTGTTGACTGTCATTAATATCTAACCCAAGACTATGCCATACCTCCAAACAGTCCAGCGATAAGTTGCAAGACAATAATCGCCAAAAGAGGAGATAAGTCCAAACCTCCAATCGGCGGAATAAAGGAGCGGAAAATATTCAGGTAAGGGTCAGTAATTGGGCTGAGGAATCCAGCCACCTGGTTCATCCATTCAACCGTGGGGAACCAGGTTAACAGAATGCGGACAAATATCAGCAGTAAATAGATGTTGAGGAAATTGGCGAGACTTTCGGTTACAAGTGCTGTAGGCATAAATTGAAATAGTTCCTTACTAGGTTTAGAGGGCTGATATGATAGTGCCTTTCTAGCCAGTTTAACTGATATCACTCCATTCTGGCTCAGGAATCGAGGGAACCTTCCCTATCGGTGAGTTCAGTACTCCCACTCCCATTCACCGGACCCAATTGCTGGCGCACATCATCAATCGCTGTATTAAGCTGGGCAATTTTGTCTTCTAAACTGCGACGTGCCGCTTCAATGCTCTCCTCGGAGTTGAGCTGAGACTTTTTACCCTTCATCGCTTTCTTTTCGGAAAGGCGGGACTTGAGTAAAGACTGATCGGCATCTTCATCGCTATTATTGCGTTGTCCGGCTAATATGGCTCCGATAACGCCACCGACTACTCCCCCGATAGCGATTCCCGCCAGAAGTCCGCCTGTAAAACCATCGCGCTGACTCATTTTTCCTTTCGTACCCTTGAAATAAAACGCAACTGCTTTTCCAGATTAACGGTTGGCTGATGCAGATGCCTACATCTTCGTCATTTGTCATTCGTCATTCGTCATTTGTCATTCGTTTACCCCTCATCTTCCCCTGCTCCCAGACGTGCCATGGCACGTCTCTACAACCCCAGCTTTCCCCCTAATTTCATGTGCCAAAAGCGCGATCGCCTGCATCTCCTAATCCTGGCACTATAAATCCTTGCTGGCTTAATTCTTCGTCAATTGTGGCGGTGTATATGGTTAAAGTGGGATAATTAGCCCCTAACTTTTGCAAGGCGGGTGGAGCTGCAACCACGCTGAGAATCCGGATAAATGCTGGGTCAGCACCTCGCTTAGTCAGTTCTGCGATCGCGGACATCATTGTACCCCCAGTGGCAAGCATAGGTTCGGTAATTAAGATACGTGTACCCGGATCAAATTGTTGGGGCAATTTATTTAAATAACACTTTGCTTCTAACGTTCCTTCATCGCGCACCATGCCTAGATGGTAAATGGATGCCAAGGGCAATAAGGTTTGTGCCCCTTCTAATAAGGCTAATCCCGCCCGTAAAATCGGCACGACGACTAAAGGAGTATCTGGATTCACCATTGTGGCTGGACAAGGTGCTAGGGGAGTCTGCACCATCAACTCTTCCGTCGGTAGCCAGTCTCGAATCGCTTCGTAGGTGAGCCATCGCCCTAACTCCGTCATCGCACTTTTGAATAAGGGGGATGGTGTCGCCGCATCACGGGCAACGCCAAGCCAGTGCTTGATTAGGGGGTGAGGGGGAACATAAACACGCAATTGGGGAGCCATAGTAGAAACTGATAACGACGAAGGAATACCTAAACTGAATCATGATAATGCTTTTTTTCCCGACTGCCGAGATGGTATCCGGGCTAAATGCTGTATTTGCCCGTTTATTGCCAATTATTTGCATTAGTGTTGACATTAATTTTCAACAAGGATATAGTAGTCCTCAGTGTTCTCCTCTCATTAAGGATTGGTAGGTGGGACGGGCAAGCGGTAGCAGCCTGAACCACCCTCTTTTTTTTGGGGGGTGTAGGGGTGTAGGGGTGTAGGGGTGTAGGGGTGTAGGGGTGTAGGGGTGTAGGGGTGTAGGGGTGTAGGGGTGTAGGGGTGTAGGGGTGTAGGGGCGTAGGGGTTCATTTAGAGACACAAACAGCACATCTGGAAGGGAGAATAGAGAAAAGTTAAACTCGAATTTGTAAAAGACCTCTCTCGTCTGATAATTCATGGCTATTGCTTCTCAATCTCCTTCGTCAACTAATCACGCTCCGAACGAAACCTCTTTATTTGATGTCATCGTCGTTGGTTCTGGTATTGGCGGACTCGTGACGGCGACTCAGTTAGCCGCTAAGGATGCCAAGGTGCTGGTACTGGAACGCTATCTGATTCCGGGTGGTAGTGCTGGCTACTTTGAACGCGAAGGCTATCGATTCGATGTTGGCGCGTCGATGATTTTTGGTTTTGGGAGTGAAGGAACCACGAATCTGTTGACTAAAGCCTTAGATGCGGTAAATGTTGGTGTAGAAACAATTCCCGATGAGGTTCAGATTCACTATCATCTACCGGAAGGCTTAGACCTGAAAGTTCATCGAGACTATGAGAAATTCTTACACGAATTGACAGAACGTTTCCCCCACGAACGACGGGGAATTCGGCAATTTTATGATGAATGCTGGAAGGTATTTAATTGCCTCAACGCGATGGAATTGCTGTCTCTAGAAGAACTGCGCTATCTGATGCGGGTGTTTTTCCAGCATCCTTTAGCCTGTTTAGGATTAGTAAAATATTTGCCCCAGAATGCGGGAGACATTGCCCGTCGCTATATTAATGACCCTCAGTTACTCCAGTTTATTGATATGGAATGTTACTGTTGGTCAGTCGTACCTGCGGATAAGACACCGATGATTAATGCGGGGATGGTGTTTTCTGACCGCCATTATGGGGGAATTAATTATCCTAAAGGGGGTGTGGGTGAAATTGCCCAGAAATTAGTTGAGGGATTGGAGAAAGCTGGGGGACAAATTCGCTATTCCGCCAGAGTCAGTGAAATTTTAACCGAACAGGGTAAAGCTGTGGGTGTGCGGTTAGCCACGGGGGAAGAGTATCGGGCAAAGCGGGTGGTGTCTAATGCGACACGCTGGGATACGTTTGAGAAATTATTGCCCCCAGAACAGATGCCTGCCAGTGAGGAAAAATGGCAGCAGCGGTATCAGAAATCACCCAGTTTTTTGAGTTTGCATTTAGGGGTTGAAGAAAAGGTTTTCCCGCCCGGAACAGAATGTCACCATATTTTATTGGAAGAATGGGACAAGATGGAAGCGGATGAGGGGACAATTTTTGTGTCTATTCCGACGTTACTTGACCCGGACTTAGCCCCGGAAGGCTATCATATTATGCATACCTTTACGCCCAGTTGGATGGAGAATTGGCAGGGATTATCGGCGAAGGAGTATGAGGAGAAAAAGGAAGAAGCGGCTGGGCGAATTATTGAACGATTGGAGGCAATTTTTCCCGGTTTAGATGCGGGATTGGATTATATGGAAGTAGGAACCGCCCGCAGTCATCGACGGTTTTTAGGGCGTGAGGATGGCACCTATGGACCGATTCCGCGCCGCAAGTTAAGGGGGTTATTGGGAATGCCGTTTAATCGGACAGCGATTCCGGGATTATATTGTGTGGGGGATAGTACATTTCCCGGACAAGGGTTGAATGCCGTGGCGTTTTCTGGGTTTGCTTGCGCCCATCGGGTGGCGGTGGATTTGGGGTTGTAAGCTCAGATTTTGCCCCATTTTCAACCATCAAATTGTAGGCGAATTGTAGGGTGCGTTAGCGAAGCGTAACGCACCATTACTGAGTTAGCAAAGCGTAACGTACCATTACTGAACTTTGGTAAGTTAAGCTTTCATGCATTTAAATTGGGAATGGGTAGCGAGCTTGCTGGCTCGCACTACAAGGATGAGAGCAACTTCTCTACGGTAAAAAAAAGCCTGCACAATTCGTTCATTTTCAGCGGTGGGCATCGTCTGACCTCATCATCGCTCAACTCCGCCCCATTATAAACCGATCGCCGTCAAGTCTGAGCAATAACAGGCTTTCCCGAAGGGGGGGTCATCTATAAACTACCGAGTCTATTGGCTAGGTAATCTCTCAAGTCTGAAGGACAGGGTAGACGGGGGGCCAGCAATTCTACGATATTTTTGATATTGATCGGCGATCTAATTTTTAGCTTGACTTTTCCGGTTTTGACCTCTTTTTCCAGTCGATTCAGAAACTTAATTAAACACCAGAGTTCTTGTTTTCCCCGCAACCAAACTTTTGTCGGTAACGCTTCCAGTTCTCTGCTGGTGGAGTTAATTGTCCTCGGATCGGGCTGGATATTGACATTACAGACTCTCCCTAAGTGAGCAAAAATGTCAGGTTGCCAGTTGAGCCGAATTTGATAATTTATATCGAGAGTCAGGATGGAAATGTTTATATTATTGGTGTTGGGTTTTTCTCCTAATCGACGAGTAGCTAAAAGCCACGCCATCCACGGCAAAAAAACTTGACGATAATCCTGTTGCAATTGATTAAATTTTTGGCAGGCGATTCTGATCGCATCACTGGATGAATCCAAACCCCAACAATCGGTTAATATCGTGGCAATAGCTGTTTCTGAAACCAGATAATTCTCAATAGAGTAGTGTTGGGTGACGAATAAGCCTTGCTGAGTTTTTGTTCCCCGAGTTTCACCGATGAAGTCATCATGATCTTTATCCACAAAAAACATGATTCTGGGGTTGTTTGGAAATCGTTTGCCTAGATAATCATAAGCATTCAACACTTCCTTTTTATTCCCCAATATAATCGTTTCGACCGATAAAGCCTTCTGTTCAGCGAAGCGTTGAACGTTGACTCGGATCAAGGAAGGATCGTCGCGTCCCTCCAGAAAAATTGCGATCGCCTGACCTTGGGGTTGAAAACTTAGGAGAAATATATTTAATTTAGCTTGGGATGATTTCGGTGCAGCCTTCAAAGCATCCAAGAAAGATGACATCTTCAAATCTCCTCGATAAACTCACTGATAGAATGTGCATATTCCGCCAGTGAATTTTCAAACACAAAAGGAGAATGAGTCACGGCAATTAAACCAGAGCATTTTTCGGTATCTTTCAAGTCCTGAAGAAATCGGCGTTGCCAAGGGACAGATATGGATAATTCTGGTTCATCAATGACCAAAAAATACTGACTATAATCACTTAAAAATATATGAGAAAATAATGAGATAATTTGCTTTTCCCCAGATGATAAACCTGGTATTGGTACTTCCATATCTTTGCTTTTGCGTTTAATAGCTAACTTAAATTTACTGGGGTTGAATTCTAGCTCTTTGTTGCTGAGATACTGATTGACCAAATCAACTAGGTTTCTAATTGGGCGTTCCTTTTCCTGTTGAATTTTATGAATTTCGACCAAACGAGTCAAAAAATAAGCGGGAACCCGTTGTTCTTCTGATAAATCTTTGTTGATTTTTACATTTTCAAGGAGTTCTCCCAGTTTTTTGCGATCGCCTTCTGAAAGAATATCCCCAATCCGAGGAAGCATCACCTTGATTGTTTCCGTAAATTCTTCAGTAGACAGTTGAGATGCCTCAACATTTTTATAGTTATTACGAATAATATCCCCTAAGTAACTCCCAGTCAATCGATTCAGTTCAGTGCGAAAATTTTGATCCAAGTCTGATAAGGTTGAGTCAAATGCCCGAATTACATCTTCCATACCAAACTCAACCAGTTCGACATATCCAGATCGTGGCTTCTTCCGATAACGATTAGTTTTAGAAAAAGGGAAGACATCATCCAAGTCTATATCAGGAAAAACATCGCTTAATTCTTTTTCAATCCTGCGATAAGTGGGCAAAAATAAGACTTGTTCTTTAGAGTTAGATTGGACAGCTTCAGCCAGTCTATCTGTAACCTTGCTTTCTTCATTTTCATCTAAAGATGCAAAATTTGGATTGATTTTAGCTATATCTCGCAATGCTCCAGGTGAAATTTCAGGGAATTTATGTCTTAATCCCATAAATCTGTTTTTTGACAACCAGTATTTTGAGCCATGCTCGGCTAATTCATTGAGCAGACTTTCAAGTTCTTGTGCAGATAACCTATTTTCAAAATACTTAAGAACGAATCTTTGACGGCTACGGCTCATATTTTGAGCAGCGGGTAAATCTTCTCTTTTGAGGATATATTCTTCATTGCCAATTGTAACAATGCAGGAATGAAAGCGAAGCTGGGCTAGACGTTCCCACTGAGCCGTTAAGGTGTAATATAATAAATTAATCAGTGTACTTTTACCCGATCCATTTTCACCAACTATGATTAAAGTATTGTCTTGAATGGGGACATCCAAATTATAAGCGTCAAAGAGACACTCTATCCGAATTCGCTTGAGGTCAATATACATTTAATTTATCAAATCACTTTAGAAATCATCTTGACGGTCATCCCCAATTATAAACCGATAGCCGTAAACGCTGACCAATAATAGGCTTCTGCGAAGGGGGGGTCATCCTCAAATAAATACAAACGGTCTTTCACTGCTTCCACTTCTTCCTCCGTCGCCTTCAGGTCATGTTGCAGCCAGTGGAGAACATCATCAGAAGATAAACCCCGTAACCAGGTTTGAGCCGCTTGCAGGGCAGCCGTGACCGAGGGATAGTCCGGTAAAATTTGATAGAAACCCGGTTTCTTTTTCCCCCACAGACGCTAAAACCTCAATTTCTTAATTCACCGGAGTCGTTTGGTCTTTTTGCAAAAGAAAATCAAGGTATTCTTCCAGTTGTTTTTGTCGGTGTTCTGACAGGTTGCGAAATTTACTTAAAATTGCTTCTTCTCTTAAATAGTCACTCAGGGGCATAATCTGTGATGCCGTCACTTCAATGGTAATTTGAGGAACATCAAACCCTTCTAAACTATACCCATCTTCTTGGGACTCTGGCGTGGAATAATGTTCAACAATCGTGGCAATATCACCCCGTTTGAGGTGATATTGGGGCAAGTCTCCAGTGAGGGCAACTTGGGAAAATAGAGGATGTTGAGGTTTCATTGATGTTCTCCTTTGTCGGGTACTAGGGTTACAAATCTGGTTCCATTATTATTGGTCATCCATATTGTTAAGGTTTTTAGTTCAATGCCATTTTGACCTCGCAATGTTGCACGAATCCTATATTTTTGACCATAGGGGGTGGTTTCGATGGGTTCAGCAGGTTGAGTGAGGACTTGGGTTCTTAAATCTTGTTCGAGTTGTTGCCAATTCTCTAATGTATATCCTGCCTGTGCCAAGAATTTAGATTTATCATCTTTAGGCAGTTGGACGAGTAAATAGTGAGTGAGTTTTGATGGGTTAATAATGGAGTCTTTTGGTAAGAAAACCATATTTTATTCTCGTTGGGTTTGATTCTCATTCATCGGGAGAATTTGGGGTAGATTGGGGAGCATAGCTAAGATTTCAGTTTCCGTGGTTAGGATGATGCAACAGCTTCAGGATAGTATTCCCATTTTATCCCATCCCCGCGACTGAGAAACCCGACTTGACAGCCAATTTCTTTCCCCCAGAGTCCCTGGGTACATCCAGAAATTCCTATTAACGCAATTCGAGGAATGCGTAACCGAGTTGTTCATGAGTACAAAGAAGTTGATATTAAAATTCTGTGGGAAGTCATTCAAATCAACATTCCCCAACTCCTCCAGCAAATGCAAACTAGCCTTGCAGAAATGAAAGAGTAGGCTATAAACCTCAGTAGGGGCGGGTTTAGTCTCATCTGGGTGCAACGGAAAAGATAGTAGTCAAACCCGCCCCTACACAATTTTCCAAGGAGAACCACCAAATCCGCCAACTGATGAGCGTGCGATCGCGCTGTGCGTGGTGCTATTATGTTATCGCTCCCTTCGGAATGGTGGGGTGAACTTTACCATTGAATTGGGCGCATGTCAGTCATTCGTTTGACACTCCCCGCCCTATAAGTGCGGGGATTCTTAGTTCCGCGACACACCTTACAATTATCTATCCTTGCGGCAATACTTAAACCAAACACCCGTAGAAAACTACCAAGTATTGAGCCTAATTTAGATAACTCCAGAG
>NZ_JAVKBY010000102.1:0-9654 GCF_040222985.1 Coleofasciculus sp. F4-SAH-05 | reverse complement strand
GCCTTGCTCCCCATTGACTAGCTTAGGAAATATCAGCGTTTAAATGGCTTGCTGCTGCTGTTTTTAGATGAGACAGATTGATTGATTTAGCCAGCGTTTTTACCTCTTCTTTTGAATCTAAACGTTGCTTTTGTATCTGTCCGGTGAAGCTTTAATTCGCTTCATAGTTCTACTTTAGCACCTTTGATTGAAAGGACAAGGGAATGATACGTAAGTTTACATTAATCGGGAAAAGGTTGAGTTAGATTAATGCTTCCCCTATTCAGACCTCTAGGTGGACATTCCCAGGAGTGCGATCGCATTCCTTTTTAGAAAGGCAAGATTAACCACCTGCAGGGGCAACCCGCTTGCATCAATTAACAATCTCCAATCCATTTAATTGGGTCGGGTCGCCCTTTTCTATTAATTGGCTAATTAATGCTAAAACAACAGCAGCACGTCCGATCGACTTGCTGAGTGATTTCCTTCTTTTAGTAATTCTATCTGGAGTTGCACTGAATTGAAGTTTCAGTAGCCTTGCTCCCTATTAACTAGCTTAGGAAATATCAGCGTCTAAATGGTTTGCTGCTGTTGTTTTTAGATGAGACAGATTAATTGATTTAGCCAGCGTTTTTACCTCTTCTTTTAAATCTAAACGTTGCTTTTTTATCTGTCCGGTGAAGCTTTATTTGCTTCATACTTTTACTTTACCACTCTCAAGTTGAAAGACAAGGAAATGACATAGAAGTTAACATTTGTCCGAAAAATATTAAGTTAAGTTACGATTGTGGGCAACGATTGATGAGCAGGTGATCATCCTGAACCAGTCGAAAACAGGATCAAATTGAACGATTGAGTCTCTGAATTAAGTGAAAATACTTAGAGACTATGTGCAGAACACATAATTTGTGGAGTGAGCTAAACTGCCTCTACTGACGCTGTACTTGCTGTATACCGATCGCGACTGAACTGGCAAGTGATTAGATAATGGGGTTAGTATAGCAAAGGGTATTTTTACAAAAGTTCATTCTTTAGACTCAGAAATTTCCATGACGGATAGGGTAACAACGATGTCCAACGATGTTGATGCGAAGACAGATACAGATATCGAGGCGAAGACAACAGAAAAAGAAGTCCGCCTACTGCTTTACTTGTGGGATATGGGAGGTTCGGATGTTAAGAGGGGTGAACTAACCAAGCGACTGAAACGGAAAAAGGAGACAGCTGCTGATTACCAGGAGAGTTATCAGCAGTTAGAAGAGAACGGTGCGATCGCGGTTTCTCGGTATAAGGTATCTCTGGTACAGCCGAAGGGATTTCAGATGCTGGAAGCGGGGTTAAAGAGTGAGGCGTTTAAATTTGAGAGTCAGATTGGCGCGAAAACCGCGAATGCGTTACTCAAATGGATTCGAGAACAAGCTATGTCGGCGGGTACTGTTGGTGATGGCGCGGTTGCTGCCGGGAAGACTGGGGAGAGTGCGATTGAGCAAAGCTCAGCGCCAAAGGCGATCGCGTCTTATGATCAGTTTAAGCAGGTGGCGCTGGATGTCTACGATCAGCTTAACCGCGACTATAACTTGGATTATATGGTACCGATTTATAGGATACGGCGAACCATTGGCGATCGCGTCTCTCGTTCCCAGTTCAATGACTGGATGCTGGAAATGCAGGCGAATGACATCTTCCAGCTAATGGGGGGAGAGGTTTTAAACGTTACCCCTGATCAATTAGAAGACTCAATTACTCCGCCAGTCGGCAAATTGCGTTACTTTGCCAAGCTTGTGAATGCTGAAGCCTAATTGAAACCGCTTGTTGTTTGTTCCTTCACCTGAATGATCATGACTAATTTATCTGTTTCACCGATTGAAGAAATCAACACCGCCATCCAAGACTACAATCCGTTCAACAGTGCAGCCATTGATAAAGTCCAAAGTGTTTGGGGTAAAGGATTCCCGGATTTGAATACTCTCAATGCTCATGCTTCTCAAAAAGTCTTGGAGATAATCAAGCAGGTTAAAACCAGCTCAGATAGTAAGGATAAGGTAGCCACTTTAGTTGTGACTGGCGATCCGGGTTCAGGGAAAACTCAACTCATTGGTCGCCTGCGCCGTCGTGTCATTGGTGATGGTAGTGCTGTATTTATCTATGTTAACACTGGCAAGTATGGTAACTTAAATCTGTTGAGACATCAATTTCTGCAAACGTTGATCGAGAACTTGGCGCGAGTTGGCAGTCAAGAAGTTACACAATGGCAGGAAGTGGCGGCGGCTATGGCAAATGCCAGTAATTCCAGTGGTCAGAAAACTGCCGCAGCAACAATAGTTAAGAATTTTGATAAAGCCTATGCCAAAGCTTTACAAAATCACCAAAATCTACTCAAAAAATTGAGTACCCAGATTCTCAAAATCAAGCCGGATGCTGATCCTTATATTCTCAGGGCGATTTTGTGGACTCTTTCAGAAATGTACGCCCCCTATGCTATTGAATGGTTAGCTGGTAATGAGCTAGATCAAGAAACGGCTAACTCTATGGGTTTGCCAACTAATGCTGGTAAGACATCTCAAGAACAAGAAGCAGAAGCTCTGGGTAATATACAACAAATCTTGCGGTTAGTTAGTGACCATAAACCTGTGCTGATTTGTTTTGATGAATTGGAAACCCAAGGAATATTATCTGAAGATGGGTTTACGAAAGCACAGGTAATTGCTAGGTTAGTTAAAGACGTTTACGATAACCTCGAACAGTCAGGTATTGGCAAAGGTATTGTCATGTTGACGGTAATGTTCCAGTCAACTTGGAGTAAGGAAATAACCTTTTATACTGAAACTGTTAGCTCAGTAAAAGATCGGTTGTCAACAGCAACTCAAGGAAACCCAATAAGTTTAAAACCTCTAGATAGCCAATTCATTGTTGATTTAGTTGCCTTGTGGTTGCAAAAAGAGCTATATGATCCTCGTGATTTAAAACCTCATGATCCAGTTTATCCGTTTACAGAAAGCCAACTCAGGGATATCGGTAAAGGCAAGCCGACTGTACGGGAAACTTTAGATTGGTGTGCTAAGAATTATCGCCCCAATGTTCCTATATCACTAGAAGAGAGATTTAAAAGAGCTGTTAAAGCCTCGAAGGAGGCAGACCTTGGAGATTATTTAGAGGACAATGATAAAATTGCTGATGCTCTACGTTTTGGCTTTGAGCAGTTGATAGGTGAAACATTGGAAGGGGAAACATTAACCGGACAAAAATTACGGCAACTAACAATTGAAAGCGTTGATACTGATATCAAAGTAGTCAACTCAAAGGCTCCTGCCAAGAATCTATCAAACCAAGGTTACATTAATTTCAAGGTTGTTGGCAATGAAGATGACAAAAATTTTGTCATTGGTGTAGCAGTTATTCAAAAAGGCAACGCAGCTGCACTAGGCGCTGGATTAAAGCGCTTAACGGCATACGAACGGTTTGGTTTAACTCGCGGTTGTTTAGTTCGCTCGAAAAACAAAAAAATTAACAAGACGACAAACGCTTATAAGTTACTGGAAAAACTCACATCTCAGGCAAAGGGAGGAGAATGGGCGTATCTGGAAGCTGAACAGATTAGACCTCTGATTGACCTGTATTCTGTTTATCAAAACTGCGAGACATATCAGCTTACTCAAAAGCAGGTGGCAGAATTCTCAAAACCCCAAATTTTAGAGAATCCACTACTGCGAGAAATCCTCAGCGATCCCTCTGGCGAAATTGATGCAGAGACTATCGAAGATGAAGAACTCTTTGGAACGCTGTTCGACGAATCTAGTGCTGATGATACAGCCAATGATGACGACCTGAATGACCTATTCGTAGCATAGGAACATAAATTATGCTGCCAATCGCCCTACGTCTACCTGCCCCAGATATTAAAGCCTTAATCGAAGGACGCTCAATTGCCATTATCCCTCGGATATTCGTCAATCCAGGACGACAATTTGCCCTTTATCCCTCAGATACCTCCACTAACGCTCTGCCTATCGAACACTATTATCGCTCAAATTTTATCCCCACCGCCCAAAAAAGTCTGGCTGAACTCGGTTCGGAGACGGTTCAAATTAAAGCCTGGGCAAAATGCGAACGTTGTCAAGTCTTGGATGATTCCGAATCCCTTGATTTTCTATCTCAGCTAACTGTATGGACAAAAGCCGGATTAGAGCAAACTCGTGTAAAACGAGGTCATATTTTTTTAGCCTACCTGCGGGTTTATCGACTCCCGCAACCGATTGAAATCCCCGTACATCCAAGTCCCCGATTTATACCTCTCCCCCAACCTTTAACGGTGACTCAAAATACACCTGTTTTGAGTCAGACATGCTTTGAACAGCGCTGTCGCCAGATGGAAGAACGACAGCCGCCTCAGCATCCAGAATTAGAGGAATTACAGAGTGCGATCGCGCTATTATCAAACCATAATCTAGCGGCTAAAGAACTTGACCAAGATATCAAACAATTCTTGGGATGGAATAGCCAATCAATCGTGAGATTTGACTCTGATTTCATCTGGATTAAAACAATCGCCGATGTCGGCAACTCTAGCGATGGTCATCAATTTGAAAAACTGGTACGGAAAAGCTTACTAAAACTAGGATTTACCAACTCTAGAAATGACCCCAAAGCCAGCCTAAATCCAGAAGCAACTGGTGGTGCTGGCGGGATTGACTTTTATGCAGATGCACCTTATCCCATCGTTGGCGAATGCAAAGCCACCAAAAGTGAAATAGTACCCAGTAAAACTCCGGGACAATTAATCCAACTGGGGAACAATCATCTCCAACAAGATTATGCTCCTTGTCTCAAACTCATTGTCGCCGCCGGTGAATTAACCCCAGATGCTTTACGAACAACTTTAAATAATCAGATTAGCGTGATTCGTCCAGAAACTCTCCAACATCTCGTAGAATTGCAAGCCCAATATAATGGTGCTATTGACTTGCTGAAACTCAAAGCCTGCTGGCAAAATGCTTATGGGTTAGCCGATGATAAAATTGAGCAATACCTAGTAAAAGTGCGTCAAGACATCGCCGTGCGATCGCACATCGTTCAATCTGTTAAATCCTTACAAGAAAATGCCAGGTTAGGCGAAGTGGAAGTTGGTCAAATTTATGGCACGTATATCGGTTCGAGTCCGCCCAAACCCTTAATGCCAAATGAATTGCGTGATATTCTCATTGAACTATCCTCCCCCTTAATAGGCTACTTAGGGAGAAATAAGGGTAATGAATCGAACAGCGATCGCTTCTATTTCCTGCGCGATTTACCCCAGATTCATTAAGATAAAAAAATCTTGTGTAAGTACAGATAGAGGATAGGCGTAAGTCTCCTATCTAAACTCTAAAAGGGAAACTTCCATTTTCACAAAAGCCAGGGGTAAGAAAATGCAGAGTCGCCAAAACACCCAGAATCGCACTGACAATTATACCTGTAGCAATTCGTTTAATTCGTACAAACTGGGCAAGCTGACTCGCCCAAATATATTCTCGGTGTTCTTGAAGTGGCAAGGGTGTATTGTTATCCGATGCAGCCAACCAAGCTGTTGCTTCCCACAGTTGTTTACCGTGTAGCAAATAGCTGTGATCCCGATCATGAGACACCCAATCCCGCCAGAGTCCATAGAATTTAGTATGCAATCTGGCGTCTTCTGGATTAATATTGAGAGAATTCAATAATTTGGTTAAGCAAACCTCAAAATCCTCTTCGGGAGTAAAAAACATCCAGTTTATGGATCGCAAAGATAAGGGAACTGAATCAGGTTGCTCAATCACAATCGGGAAAATTCGTTTACCTTGACTTAAAGCATACTCTAACTCTTGACCACAAACCTTAGATATCGCTGAGTTAGGCGTTAGCATAAATAGAAAGTAATCCGAATCTTCAATCCCTCGCTTAATTTCCTCCCACCACTCAACCGCTGGTGGAATATCTTCCCAATCCACCCAGATTTCATAATTCGGAGATAGAGCCGCGTAGAGTTTTTCAACGAATACTTTGTCCTTGTGGGAGTAAGAGAAAAATAGCCTACTCTCACGCTCTTGAATGTCCGGTTTTCGCCAACTCTCTTTGAGTAAAAACAGCAGGCTTTTGAGAAAACGCGGGGGAGAAGAAGAAGGACTTGGAGTTTGAATGCTAGTCATTTGATATCCAGAAGTATACGATAAAGCTTGAATGATTGGATACTTCACCGCAACCCGTAAATTTTCCGGTTTTTGTTAAACTTTCTTTATGTTCTTGAGATAATAACTCGTGATGTATTAATTTTATCTAAGTTCAGGGAACAGGGAACAGGGAACAGGGAACGGTTTTCATCGCTTGAACCCTATTACCTGAAGGGGTGACAAGCTCGCGTCAAAGGTGTGGGGTATGATACCCTACACCCTACACCCAGTTATGTAGGGTGGGTTAGGCGGGACTTAAAGTCAGGCAATAAACCTTTAATCGACTATCCGCCGTAACCCACCGATATTTAGGTGGCGATGTTTTATAGCGGACAAAATTTATGTCCAGGTACTTACGCCTTGAGCAAGAGCGCAAGGATGGTGCCCATACGGATAGATTGGCAATAATCAAGGACAAATTACAATTAAAGGAACTGACTAAATCTCGAATCCGCTTGTAGGGTTTTCAGTACCTGCTTAATTTCTTGAGTGCGGTCTTTTTTCACAATTAACGTCACCCCACCATCTCGCACAACCACCACATCTTCTAAACCAATCGTCACAATCACCTCATCCTGATCACTGGTATAAAGAATCGCTCCTTGGGTATCTTTCCCTACATGAGTTGCCAGTTCCACATTCGCCGCCTCTCCCTTGTGCAACCGTTCTAAAGCATTCCAATCTCCCAAGTCATCCCAACCAAACGCAGTCGGGAGAACATAAGCCAGTTGGGTTTTCTCCATTAAGGCATAATCAATACTGGTTTTAGGTAGTTTAGAATAAGCATCAATCCCCTGTTTTTGTAACGGATTGATAATATCAGCCGCATAAGTGTTTAGTTCCGCTAATACGACGCCAGCCCGGAAAATAAACATCCCACCATTCCAGCTAAATTTCCCCGTCGCCAGAAATTTCTCGGCTGTTTCTCGGTCTGGCTTTTCTGTAAATCGAGCAACCCGATAAACCGGTAAGTCATTAAACGTTCCGGCTGGTTCTCCTTGTTCGATATAACCGTAACCCGTAGAGGGGTAGTCCGGGGCAATTCCTAAGGTGACAATCGCGGCTTCAGCCGCCGCTAACTGAGTCGCCGCCTTAATCGTCTGTTGAAACGCCTCCTGGTCTGCAATCCAATGGTCTGCCGGAAAAAAGCCAACCACCGCATCTTCTCCATAGTGACGCGCAATTTCTAAGGTTGCCCACGCCACAGCAGGTGCAGTATCCCGCCCTTCGGGTTCAGCTAATATATGCTCACTATCAAGTTGGGGTAACTGTTGTTTCACCCCATCAGCTAATTGAGCCGATGTGATTACCCAGACATTGGCTGAACCTCCCGCCAATTGACTGAGACGGTCAGCCGTGGTTTGTAATAAACTTTTTCCACTACCATCTAAACTTAAGAACTGCTTAGGTCGGTGTTTGCGGCTAAGGGGCCAAAACCGTTCACCTTTGCCGCCAGCTAAAATTACAGGTATTAATTGACTCATTGTCCGTGCTATTCTGATTGTCTGCTACATCCTAGCCTGGGAGAGCGGAGGGGCGGAGGGAACTGGGGAAGCAGGGGGAGCAGGGGGAGCAGGGGAAGCAGGGGGAGCAGGGGAAGCAGGGGGAGCAGGGGGAGCTGGGGAAGCAGGGGGAGTGGGCTGGGTAACGTTATAATCCAGCAATAGATTCGGTGAACGTCAAAGAATCCAGAACAGTTGGTGTGTGGTGAGGATAAAACAACGTGTCGAATAGTTCCCAAACTAGCTGGGGTTTTCAAGTCTCCCATCCCGAAGATTATACGCGATCGCAGGGCGACTCTGATGTCGCTGAAAATGATACTGGGGGTTCCCCGCCTCCCCCACCACCAGAGGGTGATGGCGGAGAGTCCCATTCCGATGATCATTCAAATAAATCCAGTGGTGGTCGCTATATGCGCTGGTTTCTGTGGAGTGCGGCGTTTATCTTAACCGCTACAGTTTCTGCTACCTTGGGCGCAACGGTTGCCCTAATTACCCCTCTTTCCCCCTTAATCGTGCCGCAAAATTTTCTCCCTGGCGCGAAAGAAAATTCCTGGCGACAAGCGTTTCGCTATGATTTAGCCCGACCGGTCAACATTCTGGTAATGGGGATTGACCGAGTTCCCGATAGTGCCAAAAACTCGTCCGACGTTTTCAGTGGTCGCAGTGATACTATGCTGTTGTTACGCCTCGACCCGACAGAAGAGTCCGTGACGATGCTTTCTATTCCTAGGGACACCCAAGTGGAACTTCCGGAGGTAGGACTTACCAAAATCAATGATGCCAATGTGGAAGGGGGTGCAGCGTTAGCCGCACGGGTGGTGAGTCGTACTCTCAATAATGTACCCGTTGATCGCTATGTACGGGTGACTACGGATGCATTTCGGGAACTGGTAGACCTGGTGGGGGGAGTTGAGGTGTTTGTTCCCTATCCGATGCAGTATGAGGATGTAACCCAGGATTTGTACATTGATTTAGAACCGGGATGGCAAACCTTAAATGGAGACCAAGCCGAACAGTTTGCTCGATTTCGTAAAGACAACTATGGCGATATTGGTCGAGTCCAGCGCCAACAAACGCTACTCAAGGCGCTGCGTCAACGGTTGCTCAGTCCCACAGTGCTACCGCGTTTACCCCAAATCATTCGGGTGATGCAGCAATATATTGATACCAATCTCAGTTTAGAAGAAATGCTGGCGCTGGTGGGCTTTGGCTTAGATTTAGACAAAGATGATTTTCAGATGGTACTTTTGCCCGGTCGCTTCAGTGGTCCAGAGGAATATGTTGCCAGCTATTGGATTATGGATTCTGCCGGACGCGATCGCGTTATGCAACAATACTTTCAGCAAACCCTTGACTGGAGTTCATCGGAGATTCGGCGTTCTCCCCAACGGTTGCGAATTGCGATTCAAAATGCCACAGATGACCCGCAATTAGCTCACAAAGTTGCTCGATATTTGGCGAAAAACGACTTTTATAATGTCTACATCATACAGGATTGGCCCGATCAGGTACGCGAAACTCAGATTATTGTGCAACAAGGCGATTTGAAAGCCGCCGCGACATTGAAACGGGTTTTGCAACTCGGTCACGTCGAAGCCTCTTCCACAGGAGATATTGAATCCGATTTAACCATTCGTGTGGGTGAGGATTGGTTGATTCGGCACGCACAAGAGGAGGAATAATGCTGAGGAAGCTGGGGGAGCTGGGGAAGATGGGGAAGATGGGGAAGCTGAGGGAGCTGGGGAAGCTGAGGGAGGTAAATGATCAATGACTAGAAAAGAGTTTTATGTGTAGGGGCGGGTTTCACTACTATCGTTTTTTGCCCACCCTAATGTCACTAAACCCGCCCTGCCTAAATGACCAATGACCAATGACCAATGACCAATGACCAATGACCAATGACCAATGACCAATGACCAATGACCAATGACCAATGACCAATGACCAATGACCAATGACCAATGACCAATGACCAATGACCAATGACCAAT
>NZ_JAVKBY010000098.1:0-58625 GCF_040222985.1 Coleofasciculus sp. F4-SAH-05 | reverse complement strand
GGGGGTAGGGGGGAACGAGGGGGGTAGGGGGGAACGAGGGGGGTCCGGAGTTGGGGTTAGGGGATGAGGGGGAAATGTTGAGGAGTAGATAGACACAGCTTAAAACCTTGCTAGCATTGGTTTTATACCTTAAGTTGACACCAATGCTACCTAAACCCGCCCCTACAAATCAGGTTCCTTGAAGGTGGTGAAGGGTCAAAACAGATGTGCCATGGTATCTGTCCAATCTGACTTAACGAATGATACCGGGAAGTACAACACCCACTTGATTGTTAAAAATTTCCATGTCTCGTTGATCATTTTCATCAAAACTGGCTTTAAAGTACTCAGGAACTTGGGGCCACTGGGATGGATCATACTCTGTTGTATCATCAGCGTGACGTTTATTCACGAGTTGGGTAACAGCTAGTAATTCACCATCACAACTTAAAACCGGCATACATAACAGACTACAAGTCCGATAATGAGTTTTGGCGTCTGTTCTGCGGGCGATATCAGAATCGGGATGTTCGTAGAGGTCAAAGGGAATGTTTAAGGGTTGACCAGTTTGGGCAACTTTCCCAGCAAATCCCTCTCCTAAAGGTACTCGTGTTTCCATTAATGATCCATCAGCTTGGGGAATTTTTGTCCATAATTCCTGAGTTGAGTAATCAATTAACCAAAGGGTGGTGCGATCCGCATGGGTCAGTTGTTTGGCGGCTTGCATCACCGTTTGGATGATTTCTTCGGCATTTCCGCCGCTACTGCTACTGACTAAACTAATCGCTTGATAGAGGGGATCGATCGCCTTGCGTTGTTCCTGAAGATTGCGAATTTCCCGGTGAAATGCTTGAAACCCTTGCAGAATGGGTAACGTGGATGCCATGCGTTCATGCAATTTCTGGGCATCGGCTTGGGTAAAGCCATTGATTTCGATTGTTTCGGATAACGTTCCCCCCGATTCATAAGTAAAGAGGAATTTGTTAAATGACCGAATAATGGCAATTACTTTCCCTTTGGAGTCTACAACCGGGAATAACAACATATTTTCCACAGTGTTGATCGCGTCGGGTTCTAACCCCATATGGACTAACAGATCATTCAGTTTACTGGGGTTTTTGCTAGCTTTGACTGAACGCGATTCAACCATTTTACTGGCGATTCCTAGAGTGGCGGACACTCGAATTTCTTGAGCATTTAGGGTTCTGGGATTCCAGACTAATGACCAAAAGATGCTTTGTTCGGCATCCAGGAGAAAAATTGTGGTCTGTTCCGCGCCCAAGAGTTTGTTAATCGAGTTGGTGACAAAGCTCAACGTATAATACAGGGCATTGTAGAGCGCTTCATCACTCTGATCAGCAACGGAATTACTGAGAATTGCTAGGGTATTATAAACGGATTCTTTTGGCTCAATTTGAGCAAGCTGTTTGAGTGTCTCATGAGTCTTGACGAATTGCAGGATTACACCCACTCGTTCGTTAAAGACTTGCATGGATTGGCGGTCATTTTTATCAAAACTCGCTTTAAAGTAGCTGGGAACATGGGGCCACTCGTCTCGGTTATACTCTGGATGATCGCCAGGTTTCCGCTTGTTGATTAGTTGGGTTACGCCCAATAATTCCCCATCGGGACTGACGACGGGCATACAGAGGAGGCTACAGGTGCGGTAGCGGGTTTGTTCGTCGGTTTTCTTGGCATTTTCCGCACTGGGATGGTCATAGATATCGAAGGGGATAATCATCGGTTTGCGGGTTTGCGCCACTTGACCCGCAAAGCCAACCCCAACATCACAACGCACCTCTCCTTTCCCTGGAAGTTCCGTCCACAAGTCGCCGCGATCGCGATCCACTAACCACAAGGTACTGCGATCGGCATTCAGCAGCTTCTTGGCGGTATTCATTACCCGTTGCAGAATTGCCTTAGTATCTAAGTTAATCTGATCGAGCGATCGCGTGGCTTCGGCTAAGGCGGCTGTCGCCCGTAGCTTCTTCATTACCTTGTAGCAGGATTGGCAACTTTCCAGAATCCGCCGCACCGGAACCACGCATTTTGCCAATCGTTCTAAGTCGAGGGTGGTGAATCCTTTGGGTCGTTTGTCGGATTGCTCATCAGCGGGTAATTTATTTAGTAACTGAATTACCGCAATCACCTCTTTGTTTTCACTTAAGATGGGAAATGCCAAGATGTTTTCGGTGCGGTAATTATATTTTTTGTCAAATTCCTTAACCAGCGCGGCGCGGGGATCTTCATAAACGTTGTCGGGAATATGGATGACTTTTTTATCCTGAGCCACATGACCCGCAATCCCTTCCCCGACTCGCACCTGAATATCCAGGAATTCACCTTCTTCATTCTCCGCCACCAATGACCAGAGTTCTGTTTTCTCGTCATTGAGTAAGAAAATGGTGGCGCGATCCGCACCCAGTAATTCGCCGACTTTCGAGGTAACATCGCGTAGCACCTCATACAAGGCTTGTGCTGAACCTTCATCCTCTGATTCCGTATCGGCTTTGGATAAGATTTCCACCTGGGAAACCAAGAGTTTGCGTTCTAATTCGGCTAAGGTTTTGAGAAATTCCGAGTCGCCTGGTTCTAAATCCGCTTGGATGGTTTTTAAAGCCTTATTGACCCACTCTTGGTTAAATACCGATTCATAGATGCGATTGTGAATCCGAACTTTCCCTTGATGCTTGAGGATTAACCCCATCATCCGCAGTTCCTTCTGTTCGGAACTGTCATTGGCGATCGCTTCTCCCTGTTGGAGGATACGATGATACAGTTGCAATAGCTTCAGACTGCGGTGCTTACGTCTGAGCAAGCGATCGCGGATCGTCTGCAAATGCATCAGTTCCGGTTGCTGTTCCCAATTCTCAATCCAGTGCGATCGCACTAAGTTTTCCACCCATTCCGCTTCCGTTCCTTTCGATGGTGCATCAGGTGCTTGGGCAATTAATCGACAAAGCTGCTGGGTAAGGAATGGTTGTCCGCCTGTCCATTTCAACACCTCAACCAGCAATCGTTTATAGTTTTGTGATTTAGCTTTTAATCCTCTGGCAATTTGTAATCCGCTACTCGCACTTTCTGGATAATGGGACTGTTCAGATAAATTTGAAATCATAGTGCAACCTGGTGTAAACGCCTTGACAGCTTGCCAACTCTGGCTAGTCGGGTGGTGATTAGGGTTCAGGAGCTGTGATCAATCTCTATGGACTATCTCAGATGCTACCTTACCGATGGCTCAAATTAGACTCTACCGATCTCAAGATCCTAAGATAAATAGTATTGACAATAATACTAAATTATGGTTGCTTCTGAATATACTTTACTCTATTGGTAGGAATTGGGGGAGCTGGGGGAGTTAGTTCAGGGCGGGTTTTGTACAAACGTGATCATCAACAGCGAACAGAAAATCCCATTACCCGCCCCTACACAGTCAAAATTTACCCCGCCACCCAATCAATCACAGGACCTTTGGGTACAATGCGAGTGGGATTAATGTGGGGATGACTCTTGTAATAATGTTGCTTGATCTGCTCAAGGTTGCAGGTATCGCTAACACCCGGTTGCTGATAGAGATTTTTGAGATACTTTCCCAGATGGGGATAATCACTAATTCTACGCAAATTGCACTTAAAATGGACGTAGTAAACGGGGTCAAAGCGAAACAGGGTAGTGAACATACACCAATCAGCTTCTGTGATCCGATCGCCACACAGATAAGCTTGCTGGGATAGAACCCTTTCCCAGTAGTCTAGTGCTTCAAAAAGTTCTGTTACTGCCTCGTCATAAGCTGTCTGAGTCGTGGCGAACCCAGCGCGGTAGACACCATTGTTGATCGGTTGGTAAATTCTGTCAATCGCGCGATCGATTTCGTCTTGCAGATGATCGGGATAGAAGCTAACTTGAGATTTCGCGATCGCCTCAAACTCGGTATCGAACATACGGATAATTTCACGGGACTCATTATTCGCGATCGTATTCTTTTGTTTATCCCAAAGCACAGGGACTGTCACTCGTCCCGTACAGTTTTGGTCAGCTTTTAGATAAACCTCTCGCAGATAACGACTTCCATGAACTGTATCCGGGATACAACCGGGAGCCTCGGAAAATTCCCATCCATCTTCATCCATAAACGGGTCAACAATGGACAGGTTAATCGCCTCCTCCAACCCCTTCAACTTCCGCATAATCAGCGTGCGGTGCGCCCACGGACAAGCCAGAGAGACATAGAGATGGTAGCGTCCCGACTCAGCTTTAAACCCTGTCGAACCGTCAGCACTCACCCAGTTACGAAATTTGGTCGGATTTCGCTTAAATCGCCCCTCAGGGTCTTGCTGGTAAGGTTCCTTCGTCCATTGTCCATTCACCAGCATTCCAGTTGCCATATTTTCTCCCTATTCCCAATGCCTTTAGTTGTCAATTATCCCTATTTTCGGTTTCTCAATTCTCTATATTGATCATTTTATTTATATTCTTCAAAAAAATTAATATTTATTCATTCATGGAAACCGCCTTCGTCCTTGGTTATTCTCAAAAAAACCTGCAAATGACCAAAGACGAAGGATAAATTCAGCGTTACTCTCGGAGCCTGTCACCGTTGTAGTGGCGTGGCACAGCTAAAATGGTGGAATAGGTTGTAGGTTGGGTGGAGGAAAGTAGGCTCTCGCCTTCTCGTTCGCCTTTGGCGTTCCCGAAGGGTAGAGTAACCCAACGCCAGCGAGTTAGCCTGTTGGATGGGAGCGATCGCAAGTACCCAACCTACTTGAACGTTTTGTGCAGTTATGCTCCAGACTCCCGTTACTCTTCCGTACTGAGGATTTGCGGCACTTTAAAAAAGTCCCCATCTTGGTCAGGAGATTCTGCCAATAAAGCATCCCGCTCCGGATACCGTTGAAGTTGATCGGATCGGGTCACATTACTAACATCAATGGCTCGTGTCGTTGGCGGAACATTTTCCGTATCTAATTCACTAAGCTGTTGAAAGTATTCCAAAATGCTATTAAGCTGCGGCAAAAATTGCTCTTCTTCTTCAGGAGTTAACTCCAAACGCGCCAGATTAGCGACTTTGCGAACTTGTTCTAGGTCAATCATGATTGATTGTTGATTGTTGATTGTTGATTGTTGATTCTTTCCTAGTCAGTGACAAATGACAAATGACTAAAAATAGATATCAATAGCTGAACGTCCACTGGTTTTTAGCCAGTTTTGGGCTTCCAAATAGTTATTAGGAGCCAAACGAATCGCTCGTTTCCAATAGTCAGCCGCTTGATCAAACAACTTTTCTGCGGCTTCATCATTTCCCGCTTCCTTTTCCTTCTCCGCTTGGAAATGGTAAATAACAGCAACATTATTCAGCGCTTGGGGAAGACGGGGATTAGAGTCGAGAGCTTTATGGTAATACTCCAATGCCGTCTCATGTTCACCATTGCTGGTGTAAATTAACCCCATATTGTACAGAATCAGGCTGCGGTCATAGGAATCTTCTTCTAACTCCAACGCTTGCTTGTAATTATCCAACGCTTCCGCATATTCGCCATCTCCCTGAGCCGACATCCCATCGCGGTAATAGACGAACGCTTCTTTCGCTCTCTTATTGGTTGGCAAAACCTTAAGAATGAGATCTGCCATTACCGTGAAGGTTTTGTCAACAAAGTTATCGTTACGCTGTGTTCGTGGCATAGTAGGTTCCCAATTATCCCGGTTTTGACACTCCCCGCCCTATAAGTGCGGGGATTCTTGGGCTGACTCTGCCTCTGGCTACCTGTTCAACAAGTGAATTGGTTTACCTTTGGTCTTACAAGGCATACTTGAGTCTTTCAACTCACTCCTCAAGCTTAAATTCCTGTGTGTCCCACAGTATTTTAATATATCGAGATTTATCGAATTCTCGCTTTAACGTCTCTCGCTTTACAAGATTTAGGATTTTTGCTTCCAGGGTTCCGGATATCAAGAGATGACAATCCGCTCGACCAACTTCGCTTTTTATGTGCGCTTTACCGCTGATATTATTCTACTACAAACATAGCAATATATCAGAATATATTTTATCACAAAGCCGTTTTAAAAGGTGTTCCTGAGCTTGTCGAAGGACGGGGTTTGAAACCCATTTTTTCGGTCAATTATCGTAACGTGTCTGGGATGCACTCGATCAGACAAATATAGCGCTACGCGCTAGGCAATATGCAATAGGCAACACCTCGGCTTACCTCGGCTTCGCTCGGTAGTGCTTTTCTAATCTTGGACAGGGTATATCACATCGAGTCTGAAAACGCTGTATAAGGGTTAACCTTGGGGGCGCTCGATGTGACTGCGTAACCTCCCCTATCCATGAATCGTCCCATCGGGCAAAATTGTCCCTTGGAAACTAACCCCCTCTAGGCTAAAATCCTCTAAAATTGCCCCAGTCAAGTTAGCTTTGTCCAGATGAGCGCCTTCCAATCTAGCACCTTTGAGATTAGCGGCTTGGAGATTTGCGCCTGTAAGATTTGTCCATCTCAAATCTGTTCCGTCTAAATCAGCTGCACCCAGATTTGCCCCAAACAGATACGCTCCCCCCAGATGAGCCTGACTCAGATTTGCCCGTTCCAAGTCAGCTTGGTAGAGGTAAGCGCCAATCAATTCTGCTTCATGGAGATTCGCATCAGCAAGATTGGCTTGGTTAAGGTGAGCATGAATCAGGCTGGCGTCACTGAGGTTGCTGCGTCTCAAATTGGCTTCATTGAGCATTGCGCCTTTTAAGTTTGCCTCTCTGAAGTCAGTGCCAATCAGATTAGCATGACTCAGATTAACGTTTATCAACTTAGCGCCTCTGAGGTCAGCCCCGATTAAGTTAGCATGGCTTAAATCAGCATAGCTGAGTTCCGCTTGCATCAGATGAGCGCTGACTAAGGAGGCTTCGATGAGATTGGCGTCAATCAGATGCGCCAGACTCAGATAAGCAAGGCTCAGGTTTGCTTTTGTCAGATTTGCCGTGATTAAATTAGCGGATTCTAACTGTGCCCCTTTCAGGTTAACCTGCTTCAGGTTAGCGCCTCTCAGGTTAGCGCCTTCGAGGTTAGCCTCGCTCAAATCGGGTTCTATGGTGTGATGTTGATTTCTCCATTTAATCCAGCCTACTGCACCTTGTTGAAGTAATTTCAGATGCTCTAAATTTGCCATTCGCGTCTCCCGCTTTACCGTTCACTCTTGTCTATTGCTTCTTTCTATATGAAAATTTCCTGTCTGATGCGAAACCTTGGTAAGGGCGCAAGGATGGTGCCCCTACATCCCCTACATTTAGGTGTATGTCATCCACTTAAGAACCGCTCTATCCTGAATTTTTGGACATTCACCTATTGTTCAATGGAAATGGGCGGATGGCAAGGTAGCGGATACTGTTTCGGCTCGACAAGGCGGGTGATTAGGTTAGAGAGTTTATACCAAATCCGATGACAGGAACCCCCTTTTACAATGGCGATTGAAATCGCGGCTACACAAACAAAGTCCGCCTACGCGGACTAAACTATAAAAAATTGACAATTTTGTCAAATATACTTTGAAGGTTTGAATTAATATGAGTCAATCTCTAGCCATTTCTCAAACGATTACTAATATGGCTCAACTTCAGGAGCGGTTTACACTGATACCCGCCGATAGTGATCTCTTTTTTCCGGAGTGGCACGATAATTTACCAGAGTTAACCGAAACAGAACGGGCATTTCTGGATAAGATTAAACGCCGCTTTGTGCGTCATCGAATGCAGGGTGAGTTGGCGGAAGCAACAGTTAATATGCTGATTATTGCTCACCTGCTGGAGTTGGCAGGATTGTATGATGAACCATTTTTTATCACGAATGAGTATTCCGTAGACGTTGTGCTTGAGGATCGAGATGAAAAGCTACGGGGTCGAATTGATACATTAGTGTTTCAACGACAGTTTTGGAGTGCGGTAGTCGAATCAAAGAAGTCGATTTCCTTTGAAGCAGGAATTCCTCAAGCATTGGCTTATATGATGACAACTCCTCAGAGTGATAAACCGCTTTATGGGATGATAACGGATGGAGGGTTGTATATGTTTATTAAGCTGGTGAACCAAGACCCAGCCATCTATGATTTTTCTGATGTCTTCTCCCTGTTGTTATTGCGACAGAATAAGCTTTATGATGTGCTACAGGTGTTAAAGCGATTGGCAAGTGTGCTGCAAGAGGAGTCGTAATGAATAACAAACGCCAACAAGCTTATCTAACGCTGATTCAAAAGCTGCTAGCTTGTTCCCATGACCAAGAGTTAGAGATTCTGATGGGAAATATCAATCTGCTCGATATGCTTTTTGGAAACGATTGAACAAATAACATCAACTATGGCTCATCTCTAGATGTATCCCAATACTGTTCGGATAAGCTCTAATTGAATTTTTTCTTCCCCTGCTCCCTCTGCTTCCCCTGCTCCCCCTGCTCCCCCTGCTCCCCCTGCTCCCCCTGCTCCCTCTGCTTCCCCTGCTCCCCCTGCTCCCCCTGCTCCCCCTGCTCCCCCTGCTCCCCCTACTCTACTCCTTCCCGCCTGCCCCTGGATGTTCTCGCCCAGGAACGTTCTCCAGTGCTGTCAGCGCCGCTTGCGAACCTGCCAGAATATCCCGTTCTTCACCGCCCAAATAGAGGCGTCCAAAACTGCCAACAGCGGAAATTTGCAAGATATTAATTAAGGCGGCTTTCTCGGCTTCATTAGCGGCTAAAGCAGCATAAGCGGCTGGTGCGACTTCTAAAACATAGAGGGTTTGCCCTGCCAAAATCATCTGTCCCCGTCGGGTGCGATTAATCAGTTGAGTTTGGTGAGGGTCAATATTGCGAATAATTTGGCTAGAGACAACTCGCGGTTTAAGACGTTCTCGTTCACCGACGCCTAGGGCGGCTAAAATCGCTTTCCCCGCTGCCCTGGTTTCACCTTGTTTATTCGCATGGACTTCCAGAACCCCATAGAGTCGTTCCACCATCTGCACGGCGGGACGTACAGAGGTCGATTTCAGCGCCACATCGGTAATCCGGTTAATTTCGATACCGGGTGAGATTTCAATCCATAGCGACGTATCCCCAGGTAATGGCAAGAATCCTAGCGCCACGGTTCCCATATATGCTGCGTGCTGCGGCTGTAAGCTATCTATATAGACGTAGGATCGCAATTCTATAGCCAAGGTTATTTCTCCGTAGATTGGGGGTCATAAGGCTGGAATAAGCAACATTTGAGTTTACCTGAAAACGAAGTGCGATCGCGATTTTTCCTGGCAAGTCGCCAAACCTAGTGCAAGAAGGCAGAAGTTTTCCAGCAGTATCCGGCAAGGGAAGGAGGAGTATGAAAGCCCCTCCAAGAAAAAATATATTCCGCTTCCCTCTCCTTGTAGGAGAGGCGTCGGGAGAGGTTCGCTCCAGGGGTGTGGGAAGGGGTCTGATATCAAATCCGGTTAAACTAATCTCACTAAAAGCGGACTGGATTATAAAGGGGGTAGTAAACCTAGATAAGGACAAATGACAAATCGCCAAAATGCTAAAATATTCTCCCAGCTTGCTAAATTACTCGATTCGGGTATAAATCTACAGCAAAGCTTAACCCTGGTGGGAAATGATTTAAACCCAGCCATTAAACGCTATTTACAAAAAGTCAGTCTCGCCGTAGGTTCGGGTCAAGATTTCGCCACCGCATTAACCTGTGAACGCCGTTATTTTAATCGTTGGACGATTAGCTTAATTCGTTTAGCTGAATATAGCGGTTCTCTCCCCCAAACCTGTCAAATGCTAGCCGAAGACGCTGAAACGCAAGCGAGACAGGAACGATTATATGGGTCGGTAAAACGTTCAGCTATAGCGATAATTTGGGGATTTTTGGTGTTAACGGCGGCTATTTTTAACCCCAATGCAACAGGAATTATTAAACCAGAGTTTTGGTTAAGAGGGTTGGCGATCGCGCTACTATTATGGGCGATGATCGTCCTAGTGTCTCGCTTTTCTAGTCCCTTGTGGCTGCAACTGGTGAGACGATTACCTATTTTCGGGCAAATCGTGCAGGCGCGATCGCTCCTCTATCTGGCTAAGTTACGATTACCGTTAAGTTGTGGGGTTTCCATCCTCACCGCCTTGGATTTACTGCGAGAACATATCCCAGATACGGTAATGAAAGGTAAACTCTCTTGGGCTAGACGGCGCGTTCGTATGGGTCAACCATTGAGTCAAAGTCTCCAGGGTAAATTACCCGCCACAGCGCTACAGATGATTAGCATGGGGGAAGAAAGCGGAACATTAGATAGAACCTTGGAAACCTTAGCCCAACACTATGTCAGTGAGTTGGAACAACGACTGCGATCGCTACAGGTTAGTTTACGAGTTTTAAGCCTGGTGGTGATGGGCTGTTTGGTGGCGGTGGTGGGTGTGCGAGGGATATCTGTGCTGATGGATTCATTCCCAGAGTGAATTCAACGCAGAGGTTCGCAGAGGGAAGCGCAGAGGTTCGCAGAGGGTTTCGGGGGATTGGTGCAAAGGCGCGATCGCATAGTTTGAGGTCAAGAACTGTATAGTCCTAGAATAGTCAGGTGTTGTTGAGTTTTTTTATTCTTAATTTTACAATGAGGGGATTATGTATATTAACAAAATCGAAATACATAATATTCGTTCAATCCAGTCTTTGTCTTGGGATATCCGTAATTTCAAACTTGCAGGATGGCATATCATTATTGGTGATAACGGTTCTGGTAAGTCATCCTTATTACGTTCTATTGCTTTAGCACTTGTCGGACCGACTGAAGCCGTTGCCCTGCGGCAAAACTGGAATGATTGGTTGACTCAAGAGAAAAAATTAGGAGTTATCCGGCTTGACTTATCCTATGACATTAATTTTGATAAATTTTCTGGAAAAGGTAGACGTATGGAAAATTACTTATTGCCAATTTTATTAATGATAAAACAACCAAAAAATGATGTCATTATACAGTCTGACAAGGTAAATAAATTTGATCCAACGCGATGTATATGGGGTGGTAAGTCCGGCTGGTTTTCGGCTGGGTTTGGTCCCTTTCGACGCTTCAGGGGTGGGGATAAAGATTATGATAAGCTTTTCTACTCTAATCCTAAATTAGCTGCACACTTATCGTTGTTTGGTGAAGATGTGGCTCTAACTGAATGTTTACAGTGGCTGCAAGATTTACAATTCAAGAAACTAGAAGGTGATCCAGAAGGAAACCTAATTGATTCAGTGAAAGAGTTTGTGAATCAAAGCGAATTTCTGCCGCATCAAGCGCGTCTGGAACACGTTTCTTCTAAAGGTGTTGAATTTGTTGATGGCAACGGTTGTCGATTGCCCGTTGAGGAATTGAGTGATGGGTATCGCTCAATTTTAAGCCTAACCTTTGAACTGATTCGCCAACTTACTCGAGTTTACGGCTATGAATCTATTTTTGATTCCAATGATAAAACAAAAATTATTCCTCCTGGTGTTATCCTCATCGATGAAATTGATGCTCATCTTCATCCTACCTGGCAACGACGAGTCGGGATTTGGTTTCGAGAACATTTTCCCAATCTTCAATTTATTGTCACAACCCATAGTCCATTAATTTGCCAAGCTGCAACCGTGGGAACAGTCTGGCGTTTACCTAAACCAGGTAGTAACGAATCAGGGGGTATGGTAACAGGAAAAGATTTAGACCGCTTACTTTATGGTAATGTCTTAGATGCTTATGGTACAGAAGCATTTGGTGCAGATGTGACCCGATCAGACGAATCCAAAAATCGGTTAAAACGGTTGGCTGAATTGAATCGGAAGGAACTACACGAACAACTGAGTGAAGATGAGCGAAATGAGCAAGAAAAACTGCGGGCAATGATGCCAACTTCACCCCATAAAGTCGGTTAATGAGATGTTCATTATTTATATAGAATAAAGTAGACAAAACTTTAGTATCTATGGCGGGTTTTCCTACCAGATGGGCATAGCACACCTAAATTTGATAGATCACACTCACACCAAAAAACCGTAGGGGCGCACCGATGTGCGCCCATCAAATCCGCTTTCTAATCCTAAATGTCACAACATAGTATAAATAAAGGATGATACGACTTCCCCAGCAAAATTTACCTAAAAATGCTCAAAATCAATTAAATACCTGGCAAAATGAAATTAACGGTCTAAAAGATTACGCCGCAAGAGTTGCTCAGGCAAAAAAAGCATTTGCCCAACGTAACAAACCAAAAAACTCCACCTTTCGCCAAGTGCGTCAAACTTTAACCCAAATGTGCTGTGCCGCTCGTCGCTGTGGCTACTGTGAAGATTCTGTCGCTGATGAAGTAGAGCATATTAAACCAAAGGATCTATATCCTGAAGCTGTTTTTGTCTGGGAAAATTATTTATATGCTTGCGGTCAATGTAATGGCGGCAAAAATAATAAGTACGCTGTTTTTTCGGATAAAACGGGTCAACTGAGGGAAGTTGCGCGAAGACGGGGCGCTCCGGTAGTGGAGCCAGAACAGGGAGAGCCAGTCCTTATCGATCCGCGAAAGGAAGATCCGATGGATTTTCTGGAAATTGACTTAATTGATACGTTCTATTTTTTGCCTAGATATTCTCTAGATTCAAAAGGTTATCAACGAGCAGACTATACGATTGATGTATTACGCTTAAATGACCGAGACTATCTAGTTGAAGCCAGAAAAGAAGCGTTCTATAACTATCGGGCTAGATTGGGTGAATATATTAAGAAAAAGGAAACAGACACCCCTTCAGAGCAACTCAATCCTATGATTACAGCATTACAAAGAATGCAACATCCCACAATTTGGAAAGAAATGCAGCGTCAGCAACAGTTGCTCCCAGAGTTGAAAAAGTTATTTGAGTTAGCGCCAGAAGCACTCACTTGGTAGAAATGAAAAAGGTTAATATGGCTTGCCAAATAACTACAAGTATAATAAGGTTATTTGGCAAGATAGAAAGGCTATTGGACAAATGACAAATGACAAATGACAAATGACTATCTGATCGCGTCTTGGGGTTGCTGCTGTACCAGTTCCTGCAATTTGTCGCGATGTTCCTTCGCCTCTGTATTGTTTGGGTTAAGGCGTAGGGCTTCATCAAAGGATGCGATCGCGTCCCGATACCGTTCCAGCAGGGCGAGGGCGATTCCTCGGTTGTACCAGCCCGCCTCACTATCAGGCTCAAGTTCTAACATCCGATCATAAGAATTCAAGGCGTCTGCGTAGCGATCTAAACGCAATAAAGCATTCCCTCGCTTAAACCAGCCATCCACATCATCCGGCATCAGTTGCACTACTCGGTCATAAGTGGCAAAAATTTCCCAATCATCCCCGTCGTGGAGACACTTGCTAAGAGGGTAACAACGGCTGTCAGCCCAATGTGCTTGAGTTGCATGGTAAATATCCTTGGTGTATCGCTTTCAATGGCATCTATCTCTGAAGACTGAGAGCTTATGCACAATTTGAGCAAAGATGCGGACGAGCAGGGGGTAGAGGAGATGAGGAAGAATTTCCCCAATCCTAATGAACCATGAACAATGAACAATGAACCATCAAAAAATATATAATCCGCCTCAGCCATAAGATAGGCTGTATCTGGACAGACGTAGCACCGTGATGACCAGCGCTTACATCCTGATCGTGGCAATATTACTGTTGGGAGGAGTCCTCGCAACTTTAGGCGATCGCATTGGTACGAAAGTCGGCAAGGCGCGGCTGAGTTTATTTAACTTACGTCCTCGTAAAACGGCGACGGTGGTCACGATTATGACGGGATGTTTGATTTCTGCCTCAACTTTGGGTATTCTCTTCGGTCTGAGTGAATCCCTGCGGGAAGGGGTGTTTCAACTGGATAACATTCTGCGACAACTTAGACATGCGCGTCGGGATGTGGCAGTTGTTAATGCCCAGAAACAAAAAGTAGAGGGCGAACTGGCTCAAACTAGAGCCGAGCAAGCCAAAGTGCAACAGCGTCTGGATGAAATGAACAGCAATTTCCAGAAGGCTCAAGCTCAACTGCGAGATATATCAAAACAGGCAAGTAATCTACGTTCAGAAATTCAGTCACTCTTGGCTGAACGTGAGCAGTTAATTGAGCAACGAAATCAACTTAATGCAGACATTAGCCAGCTTAAAGAGTTAGTGGCTCAACGGGATCAGGAACTGGAGGAAACCAGCCAGCAACTGGCGCTAAAAAACCAGCAACTCCAGCAGAGAAATGAGCAATTGAGGGAAAAAGAGCAGGAACTCGGCCAAAAAGATAACGTGATTGAAACCATGGCTGAACGGGAAGCCAGTCTCCAGGAAGCGATCGCACAACGAGAAGCCCGTCTTCAAGAACTGCAAGCCGAACTCAAACAGGCGATCGCTCAACGGGAAGTTCGCTTGGCTCAACTGGAAGAGGAACTTGCCCAACGGGAACTCCTCATCGCCCAACGCAACCAAAAACTACAAGATCAACAACAACAACTGGCGTTTTTAGAACGGCAAGTCGATATTCTGGAGCAGTATTATCAGAACTATCAAGCCTTGCGTCAGGGCAATGTGGCAATTTTGCGGGGTCAAGTGCTGGCATTTGGTGTGGTGCGTATTATTGAACCATCAGCCGCATCTGAGGCGGTTGATCAACTCCTGCGGGAAGCCAATCGAACCGCCACGGAAATTGTTTTGCCCGGATTTAAGGAACCGAAGGAACCCCTAGTTCAAATTACTCAAGCCCAAGCCGAACAGTTAATCGAACAAATTCAAGATAGTGAAGACTATGTGGTGCGAATTCTCTCCGCTGGAAACTATGTGGTTGGCGAAAAACCGATTCAAGCCTTTGCCGATGCAGCACTGAATCAAGTGGTGTTTGACGCTGGGGAAGTGTTAGCTGCTGTTTCTATCAATGCTTCAACCTTGACAAATAAGGCTCTGCAACAACGCATTGACCAGTTACTCGCCGCCTCTCAGTTTCGCGCCCGTCGCGCTGGAGTCCTCGGTCCGATTCAAGTTGCAGATGGTGATCCTTCTACTATAATTCGCTTTATCGAACAGTTAGCGGAATCTGAGCAACCTCTGGCGGTGAGAGCGATCGCCCAAGACCAAACCTCTACAGCCGGACCATTGAAAATGCAGTTAGTCGCGATTCAGAATGGACAAATTGTTTTTAGCACTTAAGTTGAATGGTTCTGGCTCAAGGCGGGTGGGCAATGCCCACCCTACGACTACGACTCTGCTAAAAGCCTTATATGATCTGTATTTCTCCCCCCTATTGCCTATTGCCCAGCGCGAAGCGCTATTACTGATGCATCTTGCCATCTGGCAAAACCGCGCCTGTGAGTATGGCGGCTTTAAAATTAGCTCCCATAACAATTGCCCCCCGCAGATCAGCAACCATCAAAATTGCCTTGGATACATCAGCGCGAATCAAACAAGCTTGACTGAGATCAGCGCCCCTCATATCCGCCCCTTGTAGGATTGCCCCAATTAAATCTGCATTCTTTAAGCTTGCCCAATGTAAAATAGCCTGGTGTAACATCGCGCCGTGTAAATCCGCTTGATAAAGACAGGCTTGGGCAAGATTGGCAAACATCAAGCTCGCTTCCCGCAGGTGCGCTCCAGTTAAATTCGCACGTTTTAAGTTACATTCAATCAACGTGGCTCTGACTAATTCAGCCGCCGTTAAATTGGCATCGTTGAGTTCAGCTTTGCTTAAATTAGCTACGCTTAAGTTGGCTTGACTCAGATTGGCTTCGCTCAGGTTCGCTCCTTTTAAACTAGCGCCACTGAGATTAGCACCACTCAAGTCGCTACGCCTAAGATTCGCTCCATTGAGAATTGCTTCAGTCAGATAGGCTCTCCGGAGTTCAACTCCCTCAAAATCTCGCTCTCCGGCAGCATAACCCTTTAGCAATTCAGCAGCATCCATAAAAATTCCCAGGTCTTAGCCTCTCGCTAACGTCCTAATTCATCAGTGATTTGAGGCAGTTGCACCTGGTTGGGATGGGATTATCTTGGATATACGCCTTATGAAGGGAATAATCAGGATAACTCACATTAATAACGATACGCACCCAAACTAGATACTATACTCTATTTGGACTCCTGTATAATACCGTTTTTGTCAACTAGAAGATAAAAACAAGTTGCAGCTGCCACTGTTGACCCTGACGAATGAGTTTGACTTGCCGAATAAATTCTCGAAAGTAAAATCGGCGCTCAGATTCCGATAAATCTGACCAGAATTGGGGAATGGATACGGTTTGCGCGATCGCGCCTAAATTTACAGGGGGCAGGGAGGAAAGCTGGGAAAGGAGTTGAGACAGTTCGGTGCGGAGTTTATAGGCGCGAAGCTGGGCTGTTTCGGTATCCAAGATACCTGTGGCGGTTAAGTGGTTAAGCTGGTCTAATACGGCTTTTTGCTCAGTAACCTGGCTGATCAGAGATTGTTTGACCTCATCTAAGTTGGGCAGGTTCATCCCAGCTACGGCACGAGGCAACTCTTGACAAATGGTTTGTATTGTGCAGTCTAAAACCTGCTGGTAGGGAATCACACGGCATTTAGGGCGCTTGGGACAGTTAACGGGGCGCAGGTAAAGATATTCCCAGGTTTGACGGGGGCGAGTGACACGGGTAACACTCATCTGAGATTGACAGTCACCACAAACGACTAAACCCGCTAAGGAACGCGGGGCACTGGCGGTTCGAGACGGGAGGCGACGGTTGCGACGCAGCAAACGGTCAATTTGGGCGGCTTCTTCGCGGTTGAGAATCGGGCTATGAGTGTCACAGATAACTTCTCCGTTGCGATAGGCGAGATCACCCCGATAGACGGGGCTGGTTAGCCAACGCTTACCTGTTGCCACGGAGATTTTTTTACTATACTTTTTTTCCAGATACCGCACCGCACCGCGTAATGAGCCATACAGCAGAAATTGGTCAAAAAAATCTTTGACTAAGGGGGCGGTACTGCGATCCAGAATATAGCGGTCTTTGCCTCGTCGGTAGCCGTAGGGGGCTTTCCCGGGTGGGGGTAGGGCGTTGAGGCGATTACGGGCATGTCCTTGACGTAGGCGGCGAGAACTGGCTTCTTGCTGGACTTCACTGAGGAGTTGGAGTAAGTTGGTCTGGGAGTTGGTGTCATGGGAGGAGTAGGATTGTTCAGTCGCCATGACAATAACGCCTAGGGCTTGGATTTGAGTGAGGCGATCGCTCACTTGGGTAATAGAGTCGCCCAGTTCCTCTAAACGGCGGATCAGCAGATAATCAGTTGGTTCAGTTTGACAATCAGCAATGAGTTGTCCCCACTGTTGACGCCCACCCAAATCTTGATAGACATGATCGACTTCCCAACCCCAGATCACCGGATCAGGAGGAGATTCTAAGAGGGGATCGCTGTAGAGGTAGGCGACGATTCGCATTTTTGACCCTTCGCAACGCTTTTCGGACATGGTTTGTAGGGGCGGGTTTGACTACTATCGTTTCTGACCTAGCCCAGATGTAACTAAACCCGCCCTGACTGAGGGCTAAACTTGATTGAGTTCAATAATGTTACCATCGGGATCTTGGGTGAACAAAGCCGCACGACCCGACGCGCTCATTTGGATCGGGCAGTTATGTTCCAATAGCTTGGTTTTGGCATCATCTAAGTTAGCAATCGAGAAGGCGACGTGAGGATTGCGCCCCCATTTTTCCGGGTTTTGCAGGTGAGTTGAGAGTGTGGTGTCAACGATGAGGTGGAGTTGAACATCGCCAATCTGATACCAGACACCAGCATATTTTAGCGATCGCTCGACTTTCGATAACCCTAAGATGTTGCCATAAAAGTGTTCGGCGTTCTCCAGGTTAGAGACGAGAATAGCTGTATGGAGACATTGGGTAATTTGCATGGCGAGATCGGGGCTTCTTTTCTATCGCCTAAAATTATCAGGCATAATCGCACCCCTGAGATCCGTACTGTCAAGGTTAGCCCCTGTCAGCTTTGCCGCCGTTAAGTCAGCATTTCTTAAGTAAGCGCCCCTAAGATCTGCATCAATTAAATTCGCCCCTTGCAGGTTGGCATTTTCTAAATTAGCACTTTGCAAATCCGCCCCCTGCAGGTTAGCTTCACTGAGATTAGCCTCTCTCAAATCAACGGTTGTCAAATTCTGTCCTCTCAAATCAGCGCCACTCAAATTACATCCAGCACATTCTCCTGTTTGCTGCAAGTGCTGTACTGCAGCGGGAGCATTTTCTACGGGTACAGGATTAGTGATTCGGGATGCGATTCCTAAACCTGTACCAATCACCGCCAATACCCCAACTTTCAATACCAACATCGGCGTAATTCCAGACTGGAGTCGCTGAAACTGATCCGAAGTTGGCGAATTTCCCACCACATCAATCGGTAACAACTCCGCCAGCGCCGTCGCCGCATTGGGGAAGCGATCGCGCAATTTAGGCGCGACCATTTTATCCAGCCAAGTGATAAACTGAGGATTCAGAACCGATACCAGAGATTTATAGTCAATTCGACAATCCTCATCCATTAAATTACCAATATCAGCGGATTTAGTCTGAGTGAGTAAACAAATCAGCGTTACCCCTAAACCATATAAATCAGACGCTTCCGTGAGTTGACGATTAAACATCTGTTCCGGTGGCATAAATCCTAGCGTTCCCTTCACTACACTACTCGCCGCCAAATCATCCCCAAACGCACGGGCTAAACCAAAATCGACTAAATACACCTTAATCTGGGGGGAACGTTCAACTAAAATATTTTCCGGCTTAATATCTCGATGAATAATTGGCGGAACTTGCTGCTGTAGGTAAACCAGCACATCCAAGAGTGCGATCGCAATTTGTTTAACGTCTTCTGGGGTAAAGGATTGATAAACGGCTAAAGAGGGCGCTTGCTTGTATTCCTGAATTAAGCAAAAGCCATCAGGGGTTTCAAATGCATCCAAGTATTTAGGAATACTTGGAGAATCCAGTTGTTGCAGCAGAGTAATTTCCCGTTCATGGGCGTCAAAATCTGACCAATTTGCACCCGTTTTAGCAAATTGAAATTGTTTAATCACCACAGGTTGTGCGGTGGATTCATGGGTAGCTAAGTAGGTTACTCGTCCACTACTCCGGTTATGTCCCAGTTCCCGCTGAATCTGATAACCTTGCGGGGAAAATTCTGGGAGGTTATTATTTGAGTTTTGAATCATAGAATTCATGATAATAATCACCGAATACGTTTGTAGGGGCGACCCGCTTGCACAAATAAACAACTGTATTTACTCAATTGTATCGGGTCGCCCTTTACTTAGGGTTTACTGCACTTAATTTTGCTTTGCCGCGAGTAGAACAAATGACAAATGACGATACCCGCCATTAACCTTAATTTGAATGTCACTGATTTAAGGTGGGTGGGCATTGCCCACCCTACTTAGGGCTTACTGCACTTAATTTTGCTTTGCCGCGAGTAGAACAAATGACAAATGACAAATGACCTCCTCACTATTAACTTTAATTTTACCCGCCGAATCATAGCGATTTTGCCCGCTTTACTAACCGAATAAACTCGGCTCGGTATCCATCTAAATCTGCCCCCTGAGATTGACTGGCAAGCTGTAAAACCTGATCAAGATTACCATTACCTTTGTACTGCGATTCTCTCAATACCATACCAAATTCAGCAACAGATGCCGAAAATTTAAAGTTATTCGAGGCTTGGGCTAAAGTTAATCCTTTATCCACCACGGGTGCGGTAATCAGTTGAGATGTATCCTGATCCGGTTGCTTATATCGTAATTTTACCTGCATTAACTCATTCCCCGAAAACGTCATCGATTCATCGGTTTTCTGTTGAGAGTCTACAATATCAACATCCGATAACGAGACATCACTTTCCACTCCCACAGGAATAATTTCATAGAGGGCGGTAACGGAATGACCTGCACCTAACTCACCCGCGTCTTTTTTATCATCCGCAAACGCTTCATTTTGCAGTCGCCGATTTTCATAACCAATTAGCCGATAGCCTTGCACTTTTTCCGGGTTAAATCCGATTTGAATTTTCACATCCTTGGCGATGGTGAATAAGGTTCCACCAATTTCATTGACCAAGACTTTATTTGCTTCTAGGATATTGTCAATATATGCATAATTGCCATTGCCTTTATTGGCGATTTTTTCCATCTTGGCATCTTGGAGATTCCCTGTGCCAAATCCTAGCACGGTAAGGAAAATGTCTTGCTCTCGTTTCTCTTCAATCAGGCTAACTAATTGCTCATCGCTAGAGATGCCGACATTGAAATCTCCATCAGTGGCGAGAATCACGCGATTATTACCGGATTCGATAAAATTATCTTGAGCTAATTTATATGCCAGTTTAATTCCCTGACCTCCAGCCGTTGATCCTCCAGCTTCGAGTTGATCAATTGCTGCTAATATAGTGTTTTTTTTGTTTCCAGGTGTTGGCGGTAGCACTGTCCCCGCCGCACCTGCATAGACAACAATACTAACCCGATCTTCGTCTCGCAATTGGTCTACGAGTAACCGGAATGCTTCTTTGAGTAAGGGGAGTTTATTGGCGTCCGACATGGAACCGGAAACATCTAACAAAAAGACTAAATTACTGGGCGGTAAATTTTCTGTGGAAATGCTTTTTCCTTGTAACCCAATGTGAACTAATTTGTGTTTCTGATTCCATGGTGCTTCGGCAACTTCTGTGGTGATAGAAAAAGGTTTATCTGCTTCTGGTTGGGGATAATCGTAAGTAAAATAATTAATTAATTCCTCAACTCGCACCGCATCAGGAGGTGGAAGCTGATTCTCATTGATAAAGCGCCGCACATTACTATAAGAAGCCGCATCAACATCGATGGAAAATGTAGAAAGGGGATTGCTGTTAGCGCTTAAAAAAGGATTTTCGGGGATAGTGCTGTAGGTTTCGCGGTTAGATTCTTCCGGAATTTGGCGATTAAGAGAATTAGAACCGGGTGACGGTTGTGCGGTTAGTGGTAGTTGAGCCGCAGAAGGAGCTTGTTTTATTTGGGCTTGAATTTGTGAATCAGGTTGCGGCGTTGTACTTTCCGCTTGTTGCGTAGCTGCTTGTTCTGTAGTCGGTGCAACGCCTGATCTTGATTCACCCGTTCCCTCACTTTCGCACGCTATGGTAAACTGTGCCAACATAGCGGCTAGTCCTAACGTCGCGATCGCTCTATACATGGTTTTCATGATTCCCCCTTCAGACTGAGGCTCAGTCTGTTCTATACAAAAGTTTAACAGCTAACCATTTGTGGTTGTAACGTCTCCGTTTTACTATTAAGGCTTAGAATTCGATCCCATGGTTGCCAAAACTGTAACATAGGTGATTAGCCCAGAAGTTTCCGGGGTTCCAAACGGGTGACACGCTTCAATGATATAGCGTATACACTTATCTCTCACGGCTTCGGGACTTATGCAATTTGGAATTAGTGTTTTGTAACGGTAACTTCCTCATGTTATTATTAAACTTCACAGAAAAGGATATCGAGATTGTAGAGTGAAAATATGAACGGCGTAGAGTTATTTCAAATGTCACTGGGAAAGTGGGAAGGTCGTCGTTGGTATATTTATGATAACGGGTATAAGGTAATCCGTTACACCCAGTTTATCAATGAGATAATATCAAAAGACAAATTCCTCTTTCCTCACGGTATTTCTGTCTACCATAAATTTCAGGTTTGGAATGTTACTGAAGGTAAGTTTGAGCATTAAATGGATACAATTTTACATGCTTGTCCAGAATATATTGTACGTGCAGTGGGCTACTTAGGAGAAGAAAGTATGGAGTGTCCGATTACATCTGTTGGTAGTGATATGTGCCGTATGATTACGGAATACAAGAATGGTTGGACACACATGGAATTTTTCCATTTTCTGGCGGCTGATGTCAGGACAAGAAATATTCGGTACGATGGCATAGATTGTAGTGGCACTTTCCTTGAAAATCGAGTTGATGAGTTTCCCTCGGTAACCCCTGACTATCTGGTTAAGTATTTGCTTGAGCAATAGAGCCTAAGCTCAGAAACGACCAGATACCGAGATAATTTATTGTCCAGATAAAGTAAGTTTTGACATCCCCTTTATTCTTGATTCTAGCCGCTCTATCAACTAATTGGCTGGTGATACCTTCCCAACTGCAACAGTTAATCGCCAAATATGGCAGTCTGGCTCTTCTTTGACACTTATTCTTGTAATGTTTATTCAAACAATTGTCTCTGGATGAATCAACTGATAACCAGCGGCTTTAATCTTCTGATTATTGATCCGTGCATTCAGAGCGCGAAAACTGGGTTTGGTAGCATCCCAAATAACTCTTTCTAAACCTTGGTTATCGCAAACATAATCGCACAATTCTCGGCTAGTCCAGCGTAAATCATTCACCAGATTATAAATGCCATTGAGTTTATTTTGATAGGCAAAATCCACCGCTGTCACAATATCCTCCAAATGAATCCAACAAGCAAAGCTTTCACCACTTCCAGGTAGAGTTTTCCCAGCCAGACGGCTTAACCGTTTGATTAACTCTCTACCCGAACCATAAATTCCGCCCAATCGCAGGATACAAACGCTTAAGTCTTCAGGGGCTGAATTTAACAGAATCTGCTCGGCTTCATACAGCACTTGATTATATTCATTATCTGTATCTACCCCAGACGTTTCATCAACCCACTCGCCATTCTTGTTTCCGTATACTGAGCAGCTACTTAGGTAAATTAACTGCTTAAACGTGGGAGTTTCCATCAAGGCGGCGACCAAGTTTTTCACGGTAGGAATGTATGTTTCTCGATAGACTTCTGCTTCCACCTGACGAGTGCTGATTGGAGCAACACTTAGTAGACAGATATCCTGGTTTTGTACCAGAGAATGAACAGCTTTGGCGTCGTTTCCTTGCATAATTACAACCTGATCAGCTACTTCCTCAAGTTCGGCAACGCGCTCTTCCCGCGTAGTCGTTACTGTGACGAAGTGACCCTGTTTTTGCCAATGGCAAGCTACATCCGTTCCCACGTAGCCACAACCGATAATTGCCACCTTCTTAACAACATCGCCGTGCGGCTGCTCTGAGCCAAGAGACTCTGCACCGTGCGTTGCCATTTCATGAGCATCATTGCTAAGGATGGTTTTTCCATTAGTTGTGGTATGCATAGCTGCCTTTAGATTGATAAATTTATTAAAATCAATGTAACTATCCTTTTGTGTAATCGCAAATATTTTAGATAATGGACGGCAATTTTGTGTTAGTGTTGACCAAAAGAGAACTTAAGTCTGCCAATCGACAAACAGAGCATAGAGATAGGCGATCGCTTCCCCAATCATGGTTCGTACTCCTTCGCTAGATTGCCACCATTGTTGCGGATCATACTCTTGAGGTTCAGCCGCAATCACACCAACTCGGATTTTTGGTTCTAATACAGCTTTAAATATAATCCAGCTTCGACGGGCATGAGGTCCTAACGAATAGAGATTAATCGATTTTACCTCTAATTCGGATGTCGATAACCATTCCCGTAGGGCGATGGCGCTAGCTTGAGTCCGATGTTTAATCACATTGGGGGCGGGAACAGCCACTAATTGTTCTGGGTTAAACCCCAAGGTGATGAATGTGGCGGCGGTGAGTTCGGCAAAATTATTGTATTCGGCTAAATAATATCCCTTGGAGACAGGCAAACCCGTGGTAATCAGATAATTATAAGAACCGCGTTGGAAAAGTGCGATCGCGTCTTTAATGGCGTAATCAGGTATCCAGCCTTCCACCACCATGACATCAGCCGCCACGGGGGAGTTAACTGCCAGGAATGGATAGATAGTGTTGAGGGTGAATAGCATTAGAGAAAGTATACAAATTAGTGTCACTATCCATCCCTGAATAGTCAGAGTCCACTGGGTTTTGCGATGGATTAAAAGAATTTTTATTTTAGCAGTTAACCTTCTGAACTGCTGTAATTTTTTTTTACCCTGTTAGATTTAACCACTTCCATTAGTTGCTAGATTGCCAAATAACTTATCCCAGTGCCGTTCTTGTAAATTCATGATTTGTGTTCTGTCAATAGAGTTGCTTATTACCAACAATATCCATGACAGCCGTAACCATTCCCCCAATTCACCCTCCCTTAAGTTGTGCTATCATATCAGCGGGATTCCAGTAAGCACGAGTGCTTTGGATTTTACCCGCTTCATTCACCTCAAAAATGGTGATTCCTTCAAACGTTATAGTTTTGTCACTCTTACTGAGTCCCTGCATTGTCCACTTAACGGCAGCTTCATTACCCGCCACAAAAATATGCTCGATTGTTGCTTCAAGTTGTTTAAATACTCCCTGTAGCTGGGCGAAAAATTCCTGAAATCCTTCATGAACTTTCGTGGGAGGTTGTCCTACCGGATCATGACTAATAGCATCTTCGGCAAAGTCGTCTAGCCAACCATCGGGGTTCATCGCTGCCACTTTGGTAAAATAGGTTCTGACCAGTGCTTCAATAGCTGCTTTTGACATTGTTTTATTCTCCATTGCTGAATACATCTAGAGTATAATTGGTATTATTGGACTGTTTATACTCAGGGATAATTGATCAAGTCAATTTTAATACACAATTATAGTTTTTATTGGTGGGTTACGGCGGATATCTCAATTAAGGGGTTATTTACCCAGATTAAACTTCCGCCTAACCCACCCTACAGAGAATTAATATTGTCTTTATGAATGACTCTAAATTGAGTTGGCAAGTCGTGGAGATATTCACTCCCTAATTTTGATTGGGTTAACTCAACTATTCAGTTTCCACGAAAACGGTAACGGCGGCAACAGCAATTAGCATTTCGTCATTTTTATCATTGAGTTCAGGAATGGCTCGACCTTGAACCACCATTCCCCCGGATTGTACGGTGAGTGATTTCTGCCCAAAGGGTAACACGGCGAGAACCTCTTCCTGTCGCACTTGTTCCGGGTAAGGTACGGCGATTTGCACCTCTACAATCATTTGATTGGGATCGCTCAAACCTGCAACTTCCCAGACACCGGGTAAGGCGTTGTGCGCGATCGCGTTCCGCACAGCCCTAGATGCAGCTACAGTGGGTTCCTGTCCATGTTGGTCTACCCCCATACCCATTTCAATAATTAAGCGTTTGCGAGTCATAGTGCTTTCTTGATTACCTTAACGTTGAACCGCGATCGCATCTAAATTTAACAGTTGGCGCGTTTCATCGGCGGCTTCCTGCATCAACCGGGTTATCTCGTTATTATCAACTCGTTGAGCAAGGGCGGTTCTGGTAATTAATTTACTCAGATATTTCTGTAAGATAAAAGAGGCTTGATCATACTGAGGAATGGTAGGGCGCAATATTGAATTTTTTACTGCCTCTTTCAACGACGGTAAATAGGGATATTTAGCTGTAATTTCTGGGTCATCAAATAATGCTTCTCGACTGGGTAAATATCCTTTCTCTAAAATTAACCTTTTCTGAGCCGCTTGACTGGTAAAATATTGAATCGCTTTCCAGGCTTTATCTTGATGTTTTGAATTATTCGCTATGCCTAAGCCCCAACTCCCATTACAGGCACTTGGACGTAAACTATTATTAGTTGGATTGCTTGAAAGATTCAAGACTTGTACCCCAATATTAGCGGGATCAGCCAATTGGTTCCATACATAGGGCCACTGCCGCAGGAATAGCGTATTTTGCTCTTGGTTAAAGGTTTCCAATGATTCCTGTTCACTGTATAAGATAACTTCTGGCGGCGAAATATTATCTCGAATTGTATTGAGTAAAAACTGGACAGCTTGTTCAGCCGCAGGTTGATCCAATCCCACCTCTAAACTTTCCGGCTTAATCCAGAATCCACCATAGCTTTCTAATACTTCGACAAAGGTAGCAACCAATCCTTCATACCGCCATCCCTGCCATAAATAAACGCCTTGAGAGTTCCCTTGATTTTTCCAACTTTTAGCAAGGGCTGTCAATTGTTGTAAGGTGGCAGGTGGCTGAGTATTCCCCAGTAAGTTTTTGCGGTAGTAGAGGAGACCAATATCTGAACGCAAAGGCATCCGATAGAGCTTACCCTTATATTCTCCTGCATCAATCGCACTGGGTAAAAATCCTTCGTTTATGAGGGTATCTTTAGCCGTCCATTCATATAGATTAACCAGACACCCATTGGCGGCAAACTCCGGCATCCAGATAATATCTGTATAGACTAAATCATAAAGTGAATTTCCCGCTTGACACTCTCTAACAAAATCTTCCTTCAGCCGATAGGTTATGTCACCTGCTAGGTTAGTTCTCGTTCTCAAGTTAATCCGGATTTTGGGATATTGTTGGTGGAAATCCGTGATTAACGACTGCCAAGCTGAGGCTTCGTCAGCCGGAACAAATAAGGTTAAATGTGTGGGAGACCAAGTTAAATAGATCAGTAATAATAGTAAAACTTGGATAACGGCAACGAATACCCAGATGGAACGGGAATTAAGTCGTCGGATAAATTCCCCCAGTCTTTTCACAAGCTGCCTAGTTTTCATAATAATTCCCCTAAGACATTCATAATTTAATTGTCGGGGCGGGCGCGAGCCATTTAGGTAAGCTTATTACCAATAACTGAAGGTCAAAACAAACCCTTATTCATAGGTAATTACTCGCCATGCCCTCGAGCAAAGTGAAGGGTCAAAAGTTTTCATAAGATAAGGGATCGTTGAGTCCAAGTTCAGCAAAAGCAGCAAGCCGTAAGCGACAAGAATCACAGACACCACAAGCTAACTCATCTCCAGCATAGCAAGACCAAGTTTCGTGCCAAGGCACTCCCAGTTTATTGCCTAACTCGATGATTTCTGTTTTTTTTAGCTGAATTAGCGGGGTGATAATTTGAATCGGTTCTCCTTCGCGCCCCTGTTTTGTGCCTAGACGAAAGACTTCCTGCATGGCTTGGATATAATCAGGACGGCAATCGGGGTAACCGGAATAATCTAACGCATTAACACCCAGATAGAGGGCTGTAGCACCGATCGCTTCCGCGTAGGATAGCCCAAAACTGAGAAAAATGCTATTGCGTGCGGGGACGTAGGTAATGGGGATACTCTGGGACATCTGCTGGAGCGATCGCGTCTGGGGCAAATCGAGGGTATCATCCGTTAAGGCTGAACCTCCCCACTGGCTTAAGTCAAAGCGTACCACCTGATGGTCTTTGACACCTGCACCTTTAGCAATTGCGATCGCGGATTCGAGTTCCCGTCGATGTCGCTGTTGATAATTAAAGGATATGGCATAACACTCATAGCCCTCTGCCTTTGCTTGATAGAGGACTGTAGACGAATCTAATCCACCCGACAATAAAACTATAGCTTTCGACATCTTTACCCTCGTCATTTGTCTTATGTCATTTGTCTTATGTCATTTGTCATTCGTCAAAACCCTTGATATATCGTAGGGTGGGCAATGCCCACCAGCATACCAGTCAGTGCCATTGATCTTAGGGTGAAAACAAACGTTAATGCTAAAACCCGCCCCAGCTCCCCCAGCCCAAAATGGACAACCCAAAAACTGACACATTTACCTACACCTAAAGTAACCGTAAACCCACAATGAAAACAGAATAGCCGTCCGAAAGAGTTCCGTTATCTGGCAAATTGGGGCAATCTTTGGAATTCTTTACATTTAAAGGTGCTGTGGTACTATCTGGATGGTTTAAGGCGGCTCAACATAAGTAAAGTGACTTAGTTCCCGTGGTGGAGGAGCATACAAGAGTGCAAGATAGCATGTATCAAAGACATCTGGATACTCATGTCCAACGTAGCCTGCCGCAGCCAATCCGAATTGGCGTGATTGGCGTTGGTAACATGGGACAGCATCATGCCCGCGTTTTGAGTCTTTTGAAAGACGTGGAAATGGTAGGCGTGGCAGACATTAACGTAGAACGGGGTTTGGACACGGCGAGTAAATACCGTGTCCGCTTCTTTGAGGATTATCGCGATTTACTCCCTTATGTGGATGCGGTTTGTATTGCCGTACCCACCCGACTGCATTATGAAGTGGGAATGACCTGTTTGCGATCAGGGGTTCATGCCTTAATCGAAAAACCCATTGCTGCCAGTATCGCTGAGGCAGAATCCCTAGTCAACGCCGCTGCTGAGTATCAATGTATTCTGCAAGTGGGTCACATTGAACGGTTTAATCCCGCCTTTCAAGAACTCAGCAAAGTCCTGAAGACGGAGAAATTGCTGGCACTAGAGGCGCATCGCATGAGTCCCTATTCCCACAGAGCCAATGATGTATCTGTGGTTCTGGATTTAATGATCCACGATATTGACCTGCTGATGGAATTAGCGGATGCGCCCGTTATCCAATTGACGGCTAGTGGTAGCCATGCCTCGGAGTCGGGGTATTTAGATTATGTCACGGCTAATTTAGTCTTTGCCAATGGCATTGTGGCAACACTTACTTCAAGTAAAGTGACCCATCGTAAAATCCGTCGCATTGCTGCCCATTGTAAAAATTCCCTCACAGAAGCCGATTTTCTCAATAACGAAATTCTGATTCATCGGCAGACAACGGCAAATTGCCAGACGGATTATGGTCAGGTTCTCTATCGCCAGGATGGGTTAATTGAAAAGGTTTACACCAGTAATATCGAACCGCTTTACGCCGAGTTAGAACATTTTGTCAACTGCGTGCGGGGTGGCAATCAACCCTCTGTCGGCGGTGAACAGGCGCTGAAAGCCCTCCGTTTAGCCAGTTTGGTTGAGCAGATGGCTTTGGATGGTCAAGTTTGGCATCATTTAGACCGAGAGACTCATGAATTCAAGTCTCCAATGATTGCGGTGTCTTAAGTGGAATGGTACTGAAATGTTGGCTGGTGGGTTGAGCGAAGCCGAAACCCACCCTACGGTATAAAAAGGGTTTCGGCGATTTCAAATGGCTTATTTTAGTGCCATTTGTCTTAATTGAGCATTGTCATTTGTCCGTTGTTTTGACCAATGACAAATGACGCTCAAGCGATCGCGCAATGACTTCACTTACCTGCTGATTACCCTGGGGACTTAAATGGATGTGATCCCGATACCAGGTTTCTGGGGTTGGCGCGTTGTTGAACAGGGGTAAACCGTCGATATAGGGAATTTGCTGGTCTTCGGTAAACCCTTTCAGGCGATTTCGGGCTTTGATTTCATAATCACGGGGTCCGGGTTCGCCAATTTCCCGTAATAGGGGGGTCATGACTAGCAGAAACTCCGCCCCTGCCTCCTGAGAGAGCCTGTAAGCGTGACCAATGGCATCTAAGTTAAACCCCACGCGATCGCCTTTTTCCGCCCGGACAGCCGCCATTTCGGGGGGAGATTCGTAGGGCAAAAAACGGTTCATTGCCTCAATCAGGGCTAACGGGGGTCGATGACTGGGGTAATTGCGATCGCGTCCCACGGGGATCGAGGTGGGGGCGGTGGCAAAGAGGTCATCGGTATTAATTACCAAGACGACAGCTTGAGCGTTGAACGTGCCAAACTTTTGCAGATATGCCAATTCATTCCGAGGTCCCCAGGAGTTGGCGGAGGCGTTGAGAACTTCGATTTGCTCAAACGCATTCTGGGACTTGAACGGTGTCAATTGAGTGGCAAGCTGCGCTGAAAGGGTTTCGTCTTGGTCGGTCCACCAGCCGCCATTCACGATAGAATCACCTAGTAGTAAAACCCGCAGCGTAGAGGGCGATCGCTCTGGTGTCATCGCATCACTCCGCATGGAATAGGCGTTAATGGCAATCCGATTACCCATGCGAGTCGTCTTTTGGTTGGGGGCTAATAAATAGCCAATTTGCTCATCGGCGATATAAATGGGTGGTTTCCCCAAGCCAAAGAGTAAACGCAAGCCGACTTCCACTATCACCACCAATCCCAGCAAGACTCCGAGAATGATTAATAACGCTTTCACCCAATCCTCTCCTTTTCTGATCGCCCATGATTAACAATGACCAGTATTGACCCTAATGTAGCCTGAGTGTGCCAGAAGCCCCTTGCAATTGTAGATTCTTCCTTCGCCAGGAAGTTAAATCTGTTGCCTGTTGCCTGTTCCCTCGCCTCACCACAACACTCCCTGCAGCAACCCCTAAATGGAATTTTGTGATCAAAACCGTCAAGGCAGGATATATTCAAGTTGGGAAATCCCTTCAATCAGAATAGGAGTGTGTAGCAGGCTATGTCAGACCTAAATCGTGGCATCATGAAGTTTAAGGGAGCAGATAGTCCTCTGGCGATCGTGATTTCGACGGTGTTAGTTCTGGGGGGTATTGCGTTCTTACTGTGGTGGGCATTACAGACGGCTTACAATGTGGGTTAAGTGTCAATCCTTTGACAGCAGGAGTAGGACAGGAATCACGTCACGTTCTACTCTTGATCGTCATTTGTCATTCGTCATTTGTAATGGTTTGAGGCTTGTTTACACAACAGAGTGGGCGTGCTGTTTTCTTTTGTCCGACTATTTAGCGATCGCGAATACGCATCAATCAATTTGGGTATGTCAAACTGTTCCAGGACTAAAACTCTCTGCCTTCTACCTTGTCCCATTCCTCCGTCCCGATTTTTCCTAAGGGTTTGGTAAGATACCTTCGCCAAAGTTTCGCCATTTTAGCATGATTGCCTTACCAATCCCAATTTATCTACTTGCGGCGTCCGACATCGGTCCTCTGTTGGGCAATGTTTGGCTGGATGTTGCTGTATTGATTGTGATGTTCGTGCTGTCGGGTATGTTTTCGGGTTCAGAGACGGCAATCACGGCATTAGATAATCTGAAACTCAGGGCGTTGATTAAAGACCAAGGTGATCCCAGTGGTATATTTCGCCTGGTTTTAGAGAAGCGATCGCGCTTTATTACAACGCTGCTGGTGGGCAATAATTTAGTCAATAATTTTTCGGCAATTCTCACCAGTAATCTGTTTGCCTTGTGGCTGGGGAATGCGGGGTTAGGAATTGCCACAGCCATTGTCACGTTTATCGTCTTGATTTTTGGCGAAATTACGCCCAAATCTTTGGCAATTAATAATATCTTGCCTGTGTTCCAGACTGTGGTTCGCCCGATCTATTTGCTATCGCGATTTTTATCCTTTTTTGGCATTATTTATTTTTTGGAAACCATTGCCCAGACAGCGATTCGCTTTTTCCAGGGCGGGATTGTCCAGGAGGGCGAATCCGTCAGGGATCTTAAGTTAATGATTGAGGTGTTAGGGGGGAAAGGAATTCTCGATCTGGATAAGCATCAACTGCTGAGTAAAGCGTTAATGTTAGATAATTTAAGCGCTCGCGATGTAGTCAAGCCACGGATTGAAATGCGGACAATTTCCCACGAGGAAACCTTGCAAAATTTAGTAAATTTTTGTTTAGAAACTGGATATTCTCGGATTCCGGTTCAGGAAGAATCAAAAGATGAAATTGTCGGCATTGTTCACATGAAGAAAGCGCTTCAGTATTTAAGAGTTGCCTCACCAGAAGAAGGGGATATTTCAGTGACGGCTGCTATGGACCCACCGATTTATGTCCCAGAAACGAATCGGGTAGCGAATTTACTCAAGGATATGTTACGACAGCGTTTTCATATTGCCATCATTGTGGATGAATACGGCGGTACGGTGGGATTGGTGACATTAGAAGACATTTTAGAAGAATTGGTGGGTGAAATTTATGATGAGAGCGATCGCCAGGTCCCGAATCGTTCTAGAACTTAAATTGTCATTTGTCATTTGTCATTTGTCCTTGGTCATTTGTCAAGATTCGAGGACTATTGACAGAATTTAAATGGACGCGATCGCACAATAAAAAGGATACAATGTGTTGAGCGTCTATCATCGTTCTATGTCTGCCAAGGATTGATTTCACCAAGCTGTCAAGACTGGATTGATTAAGGACGGATGGACGATTACCCACGATCCACTATCCTTAGACTTTGATAATGCTCGTATCCAGATTTATTTAGGGGGTGAACGTCTGCTAGCAGCGGAGCGAAGTTCTGAAAAAATTGCGGTTGAGGTGAAAAGCTTTTTAGCACCGTCCACAATTTACGAATTTCATCTAGCCGTCGGACAATGCTTTAGCTACCAAATTGCGCTGCGCTCACAACAGCCAGAACGCCAGCTTTATCTAGCTGTACCATTGTTCATCTATGACGAGTTTTTTCGTCGCCCCTTTGCCCAACAAACTATTCAAGAAGCACAAATCAGGTTGTTGGTGTATGAACCCATTCAAGAGGTGATTGTGCAATGGATAAGTTAATTCAATATCGTGATTGGATTCAACAAGTTTTAGAGAAATATAGTCAAGTTAAACCTGCAAATGGAGAAATTGAGGTCTATAAATTCTTTGATCATCAAGATGACCACTATCAGGTTTTTCATGCAGGCTGGAATCAATATCGTCGAGTGTTTGGTCTACTGATTCATATTGACATTATTGATGACAAGATTTGGATTCAGTATGATGGGACAGAGGTGGGTGTGGCGAATGAATTAGTGGACTTCGGTGTACCTAAGCACGATATTGTACTCGCTTATCATGCTCCCATAATGCGCCAATATGATGGGTTTGCTGTTGGGTAAATTGTTAGAACAAAGTAGGTTGAGGCTCAATATCTACAAGCTAAAATAGTTCATTAAGCTGTCATGCATTTAAATTGGGTATTAGTAGCGAGCAAGATGCTCGCACTACCATCCTTTCGCCATTATTGACATTAAGGTTTAAATGCCAAACAGCTTATCGTAGGTTGGGTTGAGGTACGAAACCCAACATGACCTATTTTTAGGATGATCCCGCCAGTGGTGCTATACCCGCTTTGCTGTGCTTATCTCTGATTTGATGAGCATTGTACGTTAGTGACTCGCTGCTGGGAATTCCATCGGACGCCAATTACCGGAAAAGATGAAACTTGCCCAATAATAAGGATGCTGATACCTGGAATCCGCCAACATCTGCCGTTTAATTTGCTGTAAGGCTATTGAACGTCCTTCCTGGTTATTTTTTAAGCGTTGGTAATAGTCTATCATTAGGTCTTTGGTCGCTAAATCATTCACCTTCCATAAACTAATTAGTTGACTTTCCGCCCCCGCAATTACAAACGCCCGACGTAATCCATAGATTCCTTCCCCGGACGAAAGACATAAAGTGTGGATTCAATCTGCTCCACTTCACCCAAATCTACGGCTTGAATATCTCCCTGAGCTGGTAAAATGTAAGCCGCATACCTGGGCTTCCCCCAGCTATCTTCTGATTGGGGATTGTATGCTTTGTACTGTACCAATTCCACTAACGCGGCGTTATCTGGAATTAGCTTCTGGATAGCTTCAATCGTAGTCGGTTGAGTGGCTTGGCGAAACGGCTGGCTGCGACGATAAAGTCGGTCTTCTAGGTTGTTCGCCTTGTCAGATAAACGGCTGAGTTGATTACGATAATCTTGAGCAGAAAGGTTGGGGGGTTGGTGGTAGATAAGGTTGGCGAGTTGACTGCGAGTGGTTGATAATTCAGAGAGTAATGTTTGACTCTCTGAGTACAGATTCTGGCGCAACAGTTGTTGATTGTTGGCAAAGAAATCCAAGATGCGACCTTTGCGGCGTAGGATAGTGGTTAAAGCTAGATGTGCTGCTTGTTGATTCTTCGGTAACTCGTTCAGGTGAAGTGAAATCGCCCAGTCAGTGGTTTTAGAAATAGTGGCGATATACTTTTGTTTGTCTTGGTCTGAACCAGCAATCAGATTACTTTCCAGACCTGTTTCTTCAACCTGTAAACCTTCTTCAAGCCAGTTAAGAGCATCGGTGGTATTGTTCTGCGTCCAGTATAAAATAGCTAAATTATTCAGACTGGTAGCTACATCAGGATGTTCATCGCCCAACAGCTTCTTTTTCATCTGCAAAGCTTGTTGGTATAAAGGTTCGGCTTCTGAATACCTTTCCTGACTTTCGTAAAGAAAAGCTAAATTATTCAGACTGGTAGCTACATCAGGATGTTCATCGCCCAACAGCTTCTTTCTCATCTGCAAAGCTTGTTGGTATAAAGGTTCGGCTTCTGAATACCTTCCCTGACGACTGTATAGCAAGGCTAAATTATTCAGACTGAAAACCACTAGAGGATGTTCATCACCTAACAGCTTCTTTCTCATCTGCAAAGCTTGTTGGTATAAAGGTTCGGCTTCTGAATACCTTCCCTGACGACTGTATAGCAAAGCTAAATTGGTATTTGATGGCGTTTTGGAGGGCATTTCTGGCGTTTAACACCGCTAAAACCGGTTCAAGGGATGGAGAACCCTGAACCTCTGTTAGCTTAGAGAGGGCTGTGTCATAGGATTGAATCGCCGTATCTAGGTGAGAGGGTGTCATCGATAGCCTTCAAACGAGATAGCTAAAAGACGAGCCGAATTGACTGATTAAAGCCAAAGGACTCTCATTCTTGTAGTGCGAGCATCTTGCTCGCTACTAATACCCAATTTAAACAGGACTTACACAGGTACATTATATCTGGTGGCAAGGGTGCATTACGCTACGCTAAAATGGTGCGTTACGCTACGCTAACGCACCCTACAGATAGAGGCTTTGCGTAAGACCAAACTAGGGGCTTGGTCACCAAGCCCCTACGGTTAAACGGCTGTTTCTTCTGACAACTGAACCTCTGGTTTCGGTAAATCTTGTGCGGGAATCGTTTCTACCCGTTGGGTCAAAAATGCCGCAATCACCATAAACACACCGCCAATGACTACGGCTAAGAGGCGATTATTATCCAGAAAGTTATCCATCACCCAACCAAATCCCAGAGATACAGCAATCTGAGGGAGGACAATAAAGAAGTTAAAAATGCCCATGAAAATGCCCGTGCGCTTCGGGGGTAAACCACCAATTAACATCGAATACGGCAGGGTCAAAATACTTGCCCAGGCAATACCAACTCCCACCATTGATAGGAATAGCCAATATTGATTGTCAATCACCATTAATGACAGAAATCCTGCACCACCGCAGAGGAGACAAAAACTATGGGTGATTTGACGATTGGTGATTTGTGCCATTCTCGGTAATAACAACGAGACACCAAAACAAACAGCATTATAGAAGGCAATGCAAATTCCTGCCCATTCAATCCCATCGTTATAAAGTAATGATTGCTGGTTCGTCGCACCGAAAATATTCCAGGCGACGGCGGGTGGAAAGTATAGGAAGAAACAGAACATACCTAACCAAGTAAAGCATTGTACCCAAGCTAATTGTTTCATCACCGGCGGTATCTCTTGCAGTGCGATCCAGGCTTCGCGAATACTGTTGATTACACCGCCTTTTTTCTCTTGCTGTTTCTCAAAGGCTTCTAGGTTTTTCGGTGGATATTCTTCGGTGGAAAGAACCGTCCACAGTACCGTACCGAAGAAAAAGGCAGCCCCAATGTAAAAGGAGAGTTCCACGGTTAAGGGAATTGCCCCTTTATTGCTACTGAGAGAGGGAATGTGAAAGATGTTATTTAAAATCCAGGGTAATGCCGACGCACTCACCGCGCCCAAGCCAATAAACAGACTCTGCATGGCAAATCCCATCGTCCGTTGGCTTCTCGGCACTAAATCCCCAACAAATGCCCGAAACGGCTCCATGCTAATGTTGACTGAGGTATCTAGAATCCAGAGTAATCCCGCTGCCATCCACAATGCCGATGAGAGAGGCATGGCAATCAGCGCCAGCGTACTCAGAATTGCCCCAACTAAAAAATATGGTCGTCGCCTACCCAGAGGTCCCCAGGTATTATCACTCATATTGCCAATAATTGGCTGCACGATTAATCCCGTCAGGGGGGCGGCTAACCAGAGAATCGGGATTTGATGGGCATTAGCACCCAGATACTCGAAAATGGCGCTCATATTTGCCATTTGGAGTCCCCAGCCAAATTGAATGCCGAAGAATCCAACGCTCATATTCCAGAGCTGCCAAAAATTTAACGGTTGTTTTTTCATTCTGAATCTTTTGTCTGACGACACCCGGCGATCGCTCATCATCACTTGTTCAGGTTAATCCTCCTGCATAGCCCGATCGCCTTTGATAATTATCGGCTTTCTACAGGAACATCGAATGATGAGGGTAATTTTCTAGCCAGCCGATACTTATCGGTTTCTCGCAGGCGCTGACTCAAAAATCGACAAATCTCTAATACAATATGAGGACGTTGGGTGATCAAACTAATAAAACGGTTTTTCTCTAACTTAAGTAACGTACAATCCTTCACCGCGATCGCACCGTCCCAGTGCGGGGCATTATCAAATAGCGTCACCTCCCCAAAATGCTGCCCTGCTGATAAGTATTTCAGATCACATTGCACCTCGTCCATATCCTTGACCAAACGGACACTTCCTTCACCAATAATATAGAAATAAACTACCCAGGTTTGCCTAACGGCTGAAACCAGGGTTTTCAGTAGCCCGCTCAGTCATCAAACAAGCTAAGACTTCGGCGTGAGCGCTCAGTCGAACGCTGAACCCATTCAACGGTTCGGTTTAACTTGCACGATAACACCGTGCCTCCAGGCTGGTTTATAGACAGCCCCACAAGTGCCATGTTGTTGGCTCCGTTAAAATCGGCATCCCTATGCCAACCACAATGCCCACACTTGAAAGTCTTGCCACTGCGGTAAGACTTTACTTTTACTTAACGTAACATAATTGGGGAAACAAACGCTTACTTAAGTTTCTAGCGAAGACAGCGCAACTACGAACCAGCCAACACTATTTTGTCTGCCATGCTACAGTTCAAGTATAGGGTTCTGTGAAGAGTGTCAAAGCTATGTTCAGTCAATTAGGGGTATTTAAAATTTGCTTTATCGGGATTTCTCCACTTCTGTTCATTACACCAACAGCAACGGCTCAACGCAATTCTGCACCAATACCGTCCTTAGTTCCTCTAGAAACAGAATTATTAGAACCCGATACTATCCTACCCCCCAACATAGTTACAGCCAATACAATATCCCAGCAAAACATTACAATTCCTAGCCTTTGGTGGGCAGAAGAGCAGTTTGATGAATTTGGCGGTAAATTGCTCGTGAACTGGCTCGCTTACCAAGATAAACAACGGGTTGATTTGGTGGTTAGCCGTCAACCTTGGACACTGCTCAACTATTTAGAACGATACAGCTTTATTAATCATTTCGGAACGGTTGCTAGAGACTATAACTACAATGTCAGAGTCTTCAATGACCGAGCCGAACCCTTAGCTACCTATACTTGTGATTATATGACTTCAGGGCTACCCTCTTGTGAGGTTTTGATATTTGAGGGTTTGGGACCTGCGGGTTTACCTGTGCAACGAATTCCCTGAATGGGAAATTAGGAAGATGAGGGAGATAGGGGAGATCAGCATTGATGCGATATCGAGTCAAGCCTTATGATTATCGGGTTACCCGATAGTTCTCAAAAGATAGTCAATGGCAAACAATGGGCTTTTTGTTGGCATGGTAACATTAGATCTGGTTTACCTTAGCCCTAAGCTACCTGGTCAAAATGAAAAAATTGCCGCTTGTGACTATACCGTGGCGGCTGGAGGTCCAGCGACAAACGCAGCGGTCACGTTTAGTTATTTAGGCGATCGCGCGACAATCTTAGGGGTAGTGGGAACTCACCCGATTACACCCCTGATCCGTTCTGATTTGCACGATCAGGGAGTAACGCTGGCTGATTTAGATCCGACAGCCACGAGTCCCCCTCCGATTTCTTCAATTATTGTTACTCAAGGGAGTGGCGATCGCGCGGTGGTTTCGATTAATGCGGCGAAGATTCAAGCAGGAGTTGAGCAAGTACCGCCGCATATTGACAGGGATATTACGATTGTGATGATTGATGGTCATCAAATGGCAGTGAGTCATGCGATCGCACAATCGGCAAAATCCCGTCAGATTCCAGTTGTCCTCGATGGAGGGAGTTGGAAACCTGGATTAGAAAATCTTTTGCCCTTTGTCGATTATGCCGTTTGCTCGGCGAATTTTTATCCCCCAGACTGTGAAACTCACCAAGACGCGATCGCTTATCTTCGCGCCGCTGGAATTCCCCACATTGCAATTACCCATGGGGAAAAACCAATTGAGTATTTCTCCAGTGGAACATCGGGTCAATTATCAGTACCTTGTGTTGATGCGGTTGATACATTGGGAGCTGGTGATGTTTTTCATGGGGCATTCTGTCACTCTATCCTTAAGCATACCTTTACTGACGCCCTAGCCGCTTCAGCAAACGTTGCTGCCCACTCTTGTCAATTTTTTGGCACTCGCCAGTGGATGGCGTCTAATGGTTCAGCATGAAGTTAGCGATTTGTAAAGGTGACTCTGAACAAGAACAACACGGCTGTGCTGAAATCTCATTAACCATTTGCATTCGTCCCTTGCGAAACGCCCGCAGCAGTCTATCAATGGATTCTCTCTCTTCCTCCGTGATCGAGTCTTCTAAGATGGCTGCCATGAGTCCATATCGATCAGCTAGTGTAATTTTGCCTGAACAACTGACTTGAGCAAATAAATCCGCGATCGCACCCGGTATAAGTTGGACTTGAAGTTTCATGTTACTCCGCATAAATTCAACCCTTATACTATGAGATAGTTACTCTCGATCTAAAGTGATTGAGATTTTATCTGATTAGTGATTAACGTCAAATATTAAAGTAATTCAAGTCTACTTAGTAACGTGACCACGTTCGGATTTTAGTGTAACCAAAACGCTATTAATTTGTGATTAAAATTAGTTTAATTGAGTGAGATATATCACAAAATTATCAATGGTAACTGTAAAACTAAATTCGGCTTGACTGCCAACACGAACCTATAAATTAAGAGACGTTCCTTAACATTAAGAAACGTCTCCACGGGTGAGGCAACCATTTTAAATTTTCTAAGATATGTATCTTAGTGAGACAATTAAGTGAGAGTAAGCTGTTCGGCATTCAAACCTTTAGGTAAAGTTAGCCCCTGACCAATGACGAATGACCAATGACGAATGACCAATGACGAATGACCAATGACCAATGACCAATGACCAATGACCAATGACCAATGACCAATGACCAATGACCAATGACCAATGACCAATGACCAATGACCAATGACGAATGACCAATGACCAATGACCAATGACCAATGACGAATGACCAATGACGAATGACCAATGACCAATGACCAATGACCAATGACGAATGACCAATGACCAATGACCAATGACCAATGACCAATGACCAATGACCAATGACCAATGACTCAATATAATTTTACAATTATCGGTGGCGGAATAGTTGGCTTGTCTACGGCCTTAGCAATCGGACAACGCTACCCTGACTGTAAGATTTTAGTCCTGGAAAAAGAGAACTCTTGGGCATATCACCAGACGGGCAATAATAGCGGTGTCATTCATTCGGGGATTTATTATAAACCGGGCAGTTTTAAAGCAAAATTTGCCCGTGAAGGGAACCTGTCTATGGTCAGATTTTGTCAGGAACATGGGATTCCTCATGATGTCTGTGGCAAAGTGATTGTGGCGACAGAATCTGAGGAATTACCGTTGCTGGATAATCTCTATCAACGGGGATTAGAGAATGGGTTAACGGTGAAGCGAATTAGTCCGGAAGAGGTGGCAGAAATTGAACCTCATATCCGTTCTGTTGGTGGAATTCGGGTTGCGGCGACGGGGATTGTCGATTATCGGCAAGTGTGTGAGAAATATGTGGAATTAATTACCGCCCAAGGGGGAGAACTGCGATTAAATACCACGGTGCAAAATCTGCGGGAAACGTCTGACGGTTTAGTTGTAGAAACCAATCAAGGTGAATTTGAGACGCGGATGGCGATTAACTGTGCTGGATTGCAGAGCGATCGCGTGGTGAAATTGGGTCAGATGCAGCCTCCAGCTAAGATTATACCGTTTCGGGGGGAGTATTACGAACTGAAGCCGGAAAAGCGATATCTGGTAAACCATCTAATTTATCCGGTTCCTAATCCTAATTTTCCCTTTTTAGGCGTGCATTTTACCCGGATGATTGATGGTGGGATTCATGCGGGTCCAAATGCGGTGCTGAGTTTTAAGCGAGAAGGGTATAAAAAGACGGATTTTGACTGGGGAGATTTTGTCGAGATTATCACGTTTCCGGGGTGTTGGAAATTGGCACAAAGTTATTGGAAAATCGGTGTGGAAGAAATTATTCGTTCCTTTAGTAAAGCTGCATTTGTTCGCAGTTTGCAACGGCTGATTCCGGAGATTCAATCTGATGATTTAATGCCCACTCATGCAGGCGTTCGCGCCCAAGCGTTGATGGAGAATGGTCAATTAGTGGATGATTTTCTGATTGTCGAAGGACATAAAACGCTGCATGTCTGTAATGCGCCCTCTCCAGCGGCTACCGCTTCCCTGGAAATTGGACGTGCGATCGCGGATCGGGTTAAGTTTTGAGTGTAGTGAGTGGCGTGGCAATTTGATGAATTAGAACCGTAGGGGCGCACTGACGTGCATCCGTGTCAACTTAAGGTAGAAAATCAATGCTGGTAAGGTTTAAAGCTGTGTCTATCTACTTCTCGACATTTCCCCCTCATCCCCTAACCCCAACTCCGGACCCCCCTCGTTCCCCCCTGCTGCTACAAGAGGGGGGAGGACTAAGGATGCTTCGCTTTTTTTGCACGGGAGAAGGGGTTGAGCTTAAGTTGACACCAATGACTAACGTGCGCCCTATTCCATGGTCAAATCTAGGTAGGGGCGACCCGCCGTATTCAATTCACATCACCAAACCCTTAATTCTATCGGGTCGCCCTGTATCAAGTATCAAGAATTATCTGACACCACCTACCTTTGGACAAGGGCGAGTCGAGATAGGTTAATTCTCACACCGCCTAAGATGTGCAGCGAGGAGCCCCTACCACGGCGATAATCCCCAAAATGGCGATAATCCCGACAATTCCAGGGAAACACCGCCCGGTATCGGTAATTATCGGTCAACGGAGAACCCACCCCTGATATTCACACCCCTGTAGGGGCGACCCGCCGCATACAATTAACAACACCCAACCCTGAATCGACTCGGGTCGCCCCCCGCTAGGTATTGGGAATTACATATTTGACACTGCTTACCTTTGGACAAGGGCGAGTCGAGATAGGTTAATTCTCACAGCGCATACGATGTGCAGCGACTCGCCCCTACAGAAGAAAACCTAAGACAATCTAGGGCTAAAGCCCTTACTACGAACGAAGGAATGAAATGAATCCTTATGTTACTAAATACCGCTTAATAAAATGTTCTAGAGATTCCATTTGCAAATTGTAGACTGATTCAATCTCAGTAATTTGTTCTGTCGTACAGAAGAACTCATTTGTGATTAAGGTTCGTAGCGTATTTAACCCACTACTGACACTGGGATTAACAAATTCTAATGCCGTTTTTACCCCATCAAAGACAAATAAGGGCGGATTAATAATAATCGGTTCCCGATTAAACACACGACCAAAAATATGAGGAATCTCTTCCCGTTGCAGAATATCGGGTCCCCCTACCGGAAATATTTGATTGTGGGCGGCTTCCAGGCTAATTGAATCAACTGCAATTTTGGCTAAATCATCGGTACTGACAATTGATGAACGATGCTTGGGATTCCCGTTGAGCAAATAAACCCCCGTTTCACGAAATCGCTCCGCTAATGGTAAAAGATTAGAGGTAAAACCTGAAGGGCGAAGAATCGTATAGGTGATATCACTCCTTTGTAAATACTTTTCCGTGGCTCGTTTTGCCTTAAACACAGGCGCATTTTCATACTCTCGTTCTGCACCTAACACTGAAATATAGACAAATTGCTTAATTCCCAGCAGTTTTGCCTGATCAATCAACTCTCGATTAGCCCGATAATCGATTGCTTGAGCATCACCTGCGGAACCATGGGCGCTAATAATATAATCCACTCCCTGACAGGCTTTTTCGATGTCTTTATCATCGCGCAAATCCCCAATAAATATCTCCGCACCTCGGTTTTCTAATTCCTTGTAATTCGAGGATAACCGAACAAATGCCCGCACAGGTAATTCCTGTTCCCGTAACACCCGAACAATCCGGCGTCCTAATCCTCCAGTAGCACCTGTGACTAAATACATAAAAACCTCCTTTACCTATTTTATGGGTTAATATAAAGGGCGACCCCTCACCCCCAGCCCCTCTCCCACGCCGGGGAGAGGGGAGTAAGAGAATCCTTACTTTTGTCCTTAAGTTAACACTAAGAGCAAGCGGGTCACCTCTACAGATTTTTTATTACCAAATGTCGCTTTTACAGATTTTCTATGTTTGCCATTCATCTTAACTCTTAAACTCAACAATCACTGGCGCATGATCGCTGGGTTTCTCCAGTTTTCTAGGTTCTACGTCAATCCTACAACTTGTTGCGGATTCATACAGCTTTGGCGTCAGATAATGATGGTCAATCCGCCACCCTCGATTGCGGCTAAACCCACCATGGCGATAATCCCACCAGCTAAAATGACCCCCGTCTTGAGTAAACTTACGAAATGCATCCCCTAAGCCTAGCGCCAACACCTCCTCTAAGGCTTGGCGTTCTGCTGGAGATGCCATAATATGCTTGTCTTTATTCTTGGGATTATGAATATCTCGGTCATCGGGAGCAATGTTAAAATCTCCACAGATACAGAGTTCATGAGATTGAGTCTCTAAGAGCGATCGCACATATTCCCGTAACAGTTTCAACCAGCGCAATTTATACTCATACTTCTCACTTCCCACCTCAGAACCATTGGGAACATAGAGATTAATAATCCGAACGCCATCCAGGATACCTGTAATCACCCGCTTTTGCCCGTCCAATTCTCCCACCTCTTCCGGCGTCAACACTCCCGTAAACCCCATACTCACTGCATCTAAAGGTTTACGGCTAAACAGTGCCACTCCGTTATAGGATTTTTGCCCCGACACATAGAGATGATAGCCTAAGTCTTCAAAGCGCGATCGCGGAAATTGATCATCAACGACTTTGGTTTCTTGCAAACACAGCACATCTACAGGATTGGTGGTTAACCACTGACAGACATGATCTTGGCGGGTGCGAATTGAGTTAACATTCCAGGTAGCGATTTTCATAATATTGTCTATATTTATTTAACTCGCGAGGGGGTTGGGGGTCTCCACCTTTATGACAGCGATGCTGTTGTCAGACTTTGCTCTGGCTGGGTTTCGTCTATGTCATTGCCGTTTTAATCGCCCTGTTGAAACTGGTGCAATATCTCAGTAAACTCCTTTTACCCGTGGTGCTGTTGACATTTGGTCAATGTAGAACTGATAGTAATCTTGGACTGTGGTGAAGTAAGAGGTACGCAGGTTGGGATTAGTCACCTGAATGTTTTTCTCCCAACGAGTCGTAGACAGCTTCAATATTATAGAGAATCCTGGCTTCTCCCCCTCTATCTCCCACCGCCCGAAATATGGGCAGGGCTTGGTTGTAGAATTCCAATGCCTGCTGAAATTCTCCCAATGAGTAGTAGACAGCCCCAATATTATTGAGAGTCCTGGCTTCTCCCCCTTTATCTCCCACCGCCTGAAATAGGGGCAGGGCTTGGTTGTAGAATTCCAATGCCTGTTGCTGTTCTCCCAATGAGGAGTAGACAGCCCCAATAGTATTGAGAGTGTCAGCTTCCCCCCCTCTATCTCCCACCGCCTGAAATAGGGGCAGAGCTTGGTTGTAGTATTCCAATGCCTGCTCAAATTCTCCCAATGAGGAGTAGACAGCCCCAATATTATTGAGAGTGATAGCTTCCCACCATCTATTTCCCACCGCCCGATATAGGGACAGGACTTGGTTGTAGAATTTCAATGCTTGCTGAAATTCTCCCAATGATTTGTAGGCTGTGCCGATACTATAGAGAGTGATGGCTTCCCCCCCTCTATCTCCCACCGCCCTTCTTAGAGACAGGGCTTGGTTGTAGTATTCCAATGCTTGCTGAAATTCTCCCAATGATTCGTAGGCTGTGCCAATGAAAAAGAGAGATACAGCTTCTAAACGTTGATCACCCGCTTGACGATAAAGTATGACTGCTTGTTCAAATTTAGGAATTGCCTGTCGCCGTGATTCGGCTGTTCCTTGTTGCGAAAGTTCAACGGCTTCGTTAAAAATTTGTTCAGCCGCATCAGAGTTAGCCGTCTGTTGGGCTATCCTCGGAGATATTGGCTCAACAGTTGTGGCTAAGGATTGTGTGCCTAAGAGTAGACTGGTTATCCCTGATAGTAAAATGATTGGAATTAACCCTAAACATCTGTGTTTCACAATAGAACTTTATCTAGATTAATTAAGTATTTTTACGGTTAAATAAATAAGTTGTTCGGCTTTAACGGCGTTTTAGTAGAGACGCGCCATGGCGCGTCTCTACATAGGCTTAAAACAGCGTCAGGATGTAAAGCAGGGTAAACAGAATAATCCAGATAATATCGACAAAATGCCAATAAATTTCTGCCATTTCAATGCCAACATGCTTGGTTTCACCGTAATGTCCGGGACGACGCGATCGCCACAAGACGCCGAGAATCAGTAAAACCCCGATAGTGACGTGCAATCCGTGGAATCCAGTCATCAAATAAAAGCAGTTAGCAAACACATTAGTAGTCAGACCATATCCCAATGTGAGATATTCATACACCTGACCGCCTAAGAAAATGACACCCATAATCGCGGTAATGATATACCACAATCGCATCCCGGAGAGATTATTCTTTTTAATCGCCACATCTCCGTTATGGATGACAAAACTACTCGACACCAGAATAATTGTGTTAATCGTCGGCAACAAGAGTTCCACCTCTGTGCCTTCGGGAGGCCAGGTTGCGGATACGCCTCGATAGATTAAGTACGAGGCAAACATCCCACCAAACATCAAGGATTCAGAGGCGAGAAAGACGATTAGCCCCAAAACCCGATAATCGGGATGTTCCTCATGTGCCGCCACCGCCCCTTCAGCTGAGGCTTCTGAGGTAGAGGAGACTTGATATTCGTCGATGGTTGAACCTTGCATACTATTTTCCTAACTATCGCCATCTACACGTAGAGACGCGCCATGGCGCGTCTCTACATTAACCTTACTTCGCTTCTACAACCGGTTCCCCCGATGTCGGCGCATTGGGATTGAGTCCTTTACCATTGCGACCATTCATGCCATAAGCATAAGGACCATGGGTTAATACAGGTAAGACTTCCCAATTTTCAATTTCTGGTGGCGAACTGGTTGTCCATTCCAGGGTCAAGGCATCCCAGGGATTATCACCCACCTTGGGTCCTGCAATCCAACTCCAGACCATATTAATCGCGAAGGGAACCACCGAGAATCCCAACAGAATCGCACCGAAGGTACACAGTTGATTAATGGCAGTGAATTGGGGGTCATACATTGCCACCCGTCGGGGCATTCCTTGTAATCCCAATTGATGCATCGGTAAAAAGGTAAGATTCGCACCAATAAAGGTAAGAACAAAGTGAACTTGTCCCCAGGTTTCGTTGTACATCCGACCGGTAATTTTGGGGAACCAGTGATACAGTCCAGCATAAATGCCAAACACGGAACCACCAAAGAGAACATAGTGGAAATGCGCCACGATGTAATAGGTATCGTGAACGTGAATATCAAAGGGTGCAGTTCCCAGAGTGACACCACTGAGTCCACCCAAGACAAACATCCCTAACAACCCGATCGCAAATAACATCGCTGAAGTGTAGCGGATTTTTCCCCGCCAGAGTGTCGCCACCCAGCTAAAGATTTTCACCCCCGTCGGGACTGCCACAATCAGCGTGGAGATGGTGAAAAACATCCGCATCCAGGGCGGTGTACCACTGGTAAACATGTGGTGTACCCAAACGAATAGACCGACGATACAGATGGCTAGGGATGAATACGCGATCGCTTTATAGCCAAAAATCGGTTTACGGGCGTGAACCGGCACCACTTCTGACATAATCCCGAAAATCGGCAGAATCATCAGATACACAGCCGGGTGGGAATAGAACCAGAATAGGTGCTGATACACCACTACATTCCCCCCAGACTCCGGGCGGAAAAAACTGGTACCGAAGTTGATATCAAATAGCAGCAGGGTCAATCCCGCCGCCAACACGGGCGTGGAAAACAGGGCTAATAGGGATGTGGCTAAAATCGCCCAACAGAACAACGGCATCTGATCCCAGCGCATACTGGGGACGCGCATTTTGAAGATGGTGATGATAAAGTTCACCGAACCCAAAATTGAGGAGGTTCCCACCAAGACGATGCTGAGAATCCACATGGATTGAGCGGTATTGGCAGTAATCAGGCTCAAGGGGGGGTAGGATGTCCACCCCGATTGAGCGCCGCCGAAAAAGAAACTACCCAATAGCAGCGCCCCTGCTGGGGGAACCAACCAAAACGCGATCGCATTCAGTTTCGGGAATGCCATATCTCTGGCACCAATCATCAGCGGAATCAGGTAGTTACCAAACCCGCCAATTGCTGCCGGAACGACCCAGAAAAAGATCATGATCGTGCCGTGATTGGTCAGAAAAGCGTTATACAGATTGGGATCAAGTAAATCAGAATCAGGGGTATACAGTTCAGCACGCATAGCGACTGCCATTAATCCCCCGATCAAATAAAACATGAACGAGGTAACCAGGTATTGAATCCCAATCACCTTATGGTCAACATTGAACGTGAAATAGTCATACCACTTCCATGCCGTTGGATGGGAGCTATGGGAAGAGGCTTGAGGTTGAGGTGCAGTTTCGGTTTGGGTCATCAGAATTTCTTGTGACAACTAAAGCAGCCTGTCCAGATGGACAACTGGAGTGTGATGGGCTTCTGTTTAGGATTCATGCATTGAGTGTAACTGGGTTAACGTTTTTTCATCAACGCCCAACTTAGTCATGTAGGGTTCCAGAAACTCGGACTCGGATAAATCAGCCGGGTTCACCGCCACGGTTTGATTCGGGTTTTGCTGCTGGGCAATCTGATGTTCCTCGAACCAAGCGTCATACTCTTCTTGGGTATGAACAATAAGCTGGGTTCGCATCGCGCCGTGGTAACCGCCGCAGAGTTCAGCACAAACCACCGGATAGGTTCCAGGTTTTGTGGCAACAAACCGCAGTTCCGTTGGTTGACCCGGAATCGCATCTTGTTTCAGGCGGAACTGAGGCACCCAGAAGGAGTGAATCACATCTTGGGCGGAGAGATTCAGTTGCACGTCTTTACCCACGGGAACATGGAGTTCACCAGCAACCACACCACTATCGGCATAGTTAAAGATCCAAGCAAACTGCAACCCAGTGACATTCACCACCAAGTCAGCCGCTTGTCCTTCCCGTTGTGGGGCTGCGCCAAAGCCGTATTTAGCGCCCTTGGATGCTGCTGCTTCATTGGACTCCATCCCCTCCGCATCAGCCACTAAAGGGGCTGCGATCGCACTTCCGGGCATACTTGCAATATGGGCTGGGGTATCAGCTTTAGCCACCAAGTGATGCGCGGGTTCAAAACCGCCCATATCTCGATAGACTTCGACGCTATAGATCCCCAGTCCAATCACGATAATGGCAGGAATGGCTGTCCAAAAGGCTTCTAAGGGCAAATTACCGATGATGGGTTCAGCATCTGTATCATCCCCCTCGCGTCGCCGAAAGCGAATCATGGCAACCACAATCGCGCCTTCAACGACCAAAAATAGGGCAGTGCCAATCGTCATCATCACGTCAAAAAAGTCATCGACTAACGGCGCTTGCTCTGATGCCTGTTCTGGCATCAAGCCGTGGTTTTGACCCACCCACAGACTGACTAGGGTGACAACCACACCAATCGTCAGCGTGACAATGGCAGTGGGTACTTTTTCTTTTTCCATCGCTTCTCTCCTTGCCAGCAGCTACTCTCCACCCAGGTTAGGTGAAGTCGCTGCCTGATTCTAGCTTGACTAGATCGATCCTAATTCACATTTCTTTATAGCGCTTGTTTTGGAGAAGGCAAGGGGTGAGGGGGTTCCGGGTGCAGGAGTGCTCCGGGTTTAGGGAATCAATTCAGCTAGTCACAGATAACCATCAAACAAAACCCGCCCTCCTCACAGATAACCATCGAAAAAAACCCGCCCACTCCTCCAGCGCAAGGCAATCAATTAATCCAAAACCGGACAACAAAACCGATTATATTTCTAACCGCGATCGCACTATCTAAACGGCATAAATAGGTGGGTGTCCAGCGTGCGCCAGGAACGAAATAATCAACAATTAATCGTTGCTGGGAAACCGTCACTTCTGGCGGATAACTTAAGCTGATAATCACCGTTTTTCGCAAGTCGTGCGGTTTCACCTGTTGGGCTGTTGACGCAGACGTGATCCCCTACGGTTTCCGGTTCATTCAGAACCACCAAATCCTCCACCCCCAGGCGTCTCAATCACAAACACATCTCCCGTATCCATTTCCACAACCGCCGTATTTCCTAATTCCTCAACCGTTCCATCCTGACGTTCCACATAATTTTTCCCCACAGCACCCGCTTTACCCCCCTGTAATCCAAAGGGTGCAACAACTCGATGTCCCGATAAAATTGCGGCTGTCATCGGTTGCAAAAACCGCATCCGTCGAATTACACCATTACCCCCACACTGTTTCCCCTTTCCACCACTATTTCCGCGAATGCCAAACTGTTCTAATACCACCGGAAACCGCCATTCTAAAACTTCTGGATCGGTTAAACGAGAATTGGTCATGTGGGTATGCACCGCATCCGCCCCATCAAACTCTATTCCAGCACCGGAACCGCCACAAATGGTTTCATAATATTGATAATTTTCATTGCCAAACGTAAAATTATTCATTGTTCCTTGAGATGCAGCCATTACCCCTAAAGCCCCATATAGCGCATCCGTAATCACCTGGGATGTTTCCACATTCCCCGCCACAACCGCCGCCGGATAACAAGGATTTAATAGACATCCTTCGGGAATAATAATATCTAGAGGTTTGAGACATCCAGCGTTCAATGGAATATCATCATCCACTAATGTACGGAAGACATAGAGAACCGCCGCTTTACACACCGCAGCTGGGGCATTAAAGTTATTGGATAACTGTGCCGATGTCCCAGTAAAATCAATCGTAGCGCGGCGACTTTTTCGGTCAATATCAATGGCAACTTGAATCTGTCCACCTGTATCTAAATTATAGGTAAAATTGCCATTTTTCAGCACATCAATCACCCGTCGCACAGACTCTTCGGCATTATTCTGGACGTGTCCCATATAAGCTTGTACGGTATCTAATCCCGACTGTTTCACCATCCGCCGCAACTCTTGCACGCCTTTTTCATTGGCAGCAATTTGGGCTTGTAAGTCGGCGATATTTTGAGTAATATTTCGCACTGGATACGTGCCAGATAGGAGTAATTCGGATAATTCTTTTTCGCGAAAACGTCCGGATTCTACTACCTTAAAATTATCGATTAATACCCCTTCTTCGTCTACGGTTGTACTATCCGGTGGCATGGAACCGGGGGTAATTCCACCAATATCCCCATGGTGTCCCCGTGAAGCGACGTAGAATAATGGCGACGGATTTTTATCCCCCCTTGCCCTGCTTTCAAAGGGGGGTTTATTTAAGTCAAGGGATGATGTCGTTGTAGATTTTGTCGAAGATTTGCTTGTTTGATCAATCGTATCGGTAATCCCGCTTTCGTCCAGAAAAACTGGGGTAATCACCGTGACATCAGGCAAGTGTGTCCCACCATTATAGGGATTATTAATCGCATAAACATCTCCCGGTTGGAGACTATCGCCATACGCCTCAATTAAACTGCGAACGCTTTCACTCATTGAACCCAAATGTACGGGAATATGAGGGGCATTAGCAACGAGTTGTCCTTGTCCGTCAAAAATAGCACAGGAAAAATCTAACCGTTCTTTAATATTAACCGAGTAACTGGTATTTTGCAGTGTGGTTCCCATTTGTTCGGCAATGGAACGGAATAAATTATTAAAGATTTCCAGAGTAACCGGATCAGGGTAGGAAAGTTCTGACTGTTGACTGTTGACTGTTGACTTTTTACTGTTGACTTTTGATTGCTGCGTTTTCTTTAAAATTAAATGATTCCGTTCGGTTACTTCGGCTTGCCAACCCGGTTCAATGACATTCGTTCCCGTTGTTTCAATAATTAATGCAGGCGCGGGAATAGAGTCTCCCGGTTGTAAATCGTCTCGTTTAAATACAGGGGTTTCGTGCCATGCATCGGCAGTATACATCTGCACCTTAGCGACAGGTTGCGGCGGTTCTGATCGGTGACGCTGAATCATGGGTTCTTCTGGCACATCCATTGGCTGGATCACTTCCACCGATACCGAGTCCACAATTAGGGCTTTTTCTTCCACAATAAACCCATATCGTTGCCGATGCGCTTCCTCAAATTGCTGCCGCATTTCAGCTACGCTACCGAAATCGAGAATTAATGGTGAGTCTGTCCCCTGATATTTCAAATGCACTTTGCAGATGACTTGACTATCAATTGGCGTGGATTCTCCTATATTTGTCGTCTCAATTTCCTCTTTTCCGCTGGCTATTAACTCGGTGAATATTTCCTCCAATGGGGCAATATCTGGTGTCCCTATAGACAGTAATTCCTCCGTTAATTTGGCTTCTACCGAACGTTCCCTCAAGGTTCGCACATCTGCCAATCCCATCCCGTAAGCCGATAATACGCCCGCATACGGATGAAGAAATACTTGTTTCATCCCCAAGGCATCAGCAATTAAGCAGGCGTGTTGTCCGCCAGCGCCGCCAAAGCAACATAAGGTATAGTTGGATACGTCATAACCTCGTTGTAAGGAGATTTTTTTGATTGCATTTGCCATTTTTTCAACGGCAATGGCTAAAAATCCGGCGGCGACGGCTTCGGGTGCGCGGTTATCGCCAATATCTGCCGCCAATTGACTAAATTTTTCTCGCACCACCTGGTCATTTAAGGGTAAATTGCCATCAAGTCCAAAGACTTTAGGAAAGAACTCTGGCTGCAATTTTCCTACCATGACATTGCAATCCGTTACTGTTAACGGACCTCCCTTGGAATACGAAGCGGGACCCGGATTTGCCCCCGCCGATTCGGGTCCCACGCGATACCGCGCCCCATCAAATTTCACGATTGAACCGCCGCCTGCTGCTACGGTATGAATGGACATCATGGGGGTGCGTAATCGGACTCCCGCAATCTCGGTTTCAAAGGTGCGTTCGTATTCCCCGTTGTAATGGGCGACATCGGTAGAAGTTCCGCCCATATCGAAACTGATAATCTGATTAAATCCGGCTAATTGACTGGTTTGTACTGCCCCGACAATACCTCCTGCTGGACCCGATAAAATACTGTCTTTTCCCTGAAATGTGCGGGCGTCTGTGAGTCCACCATTGGATTGCATGAACATTAATCGGATCGATTGTTGATTGTTGATTGATTGACTACTAATATCTCCGGCTAATTGACTAGAAACTTGGTTAACATACCGCCGCAGAATCGGGGATAAATAGGCATCGACAACAGTAGTGTCACCCCGACTAACTATTTTCATCAATGGTGTGACATCATGGGAAACTGAGATTTGAGTAAACCCGATCGCACTCGCTAGGTTGGCAAGTTCTTGTTCATGACTGGGATAGCGATAGCCATGCATTAAGACGATCGCACAACTGCGAATTCCGCGATCGTAAGCGGCTTGTAACTGCTGACGGGTGGCGTCTATCTGCACCGGAATTAATTCCTCGCCGTGGGCGCTGTAGCGTTCCTCGACTTCAATCACCCGTTCGTAAAGCATTTCTGGCAAGATAATCTCACGGGCAAATATATCGGGGCGGTTTTGATAGCCGATGCGGAGGGCATCGCGGAAGCCTTTGGTGATCATTAAAACAGTGCGATCGCCTTTTCTCTCTAGTAAGGCATTTGTGGCGACGGTTGTCCCCATTTTCACGGCGTCAATCTGTTCGGTGGGAATCGCTGCATCGGCGGAAAGTCCCATCACTTCGCGGATTCCCTGTACTGGCGCATCGGTGTAGCGATCGGGGTTTTCCGAGAGTAACTTGTGAATTACCAATTGCCCATCGGGGCGACGCGCCACAATGTCGGTAAATGTGCCGCCGCGATCAATCCAAAATTGCCAGCCGTTATTAGATGTCATCGGTCTATCCTTGATTAGATGTCATCGGTCTATTACTGATGCCCTACTGATAAGTAGTCGGACATAAATAAACCGAATTATATTAAGGAATGTAAAAAAATCTAAAGGTAGGGTGGTAGGTGGTAGGTGGTAGGGTGTGTTAGCGCAGCGTAACGCACCTTAACGCTACTTCTAAAGGTGGCGTGGTGAGGATGTCAATACTGAGTGTATACCAGCACCGCGTCCAAAAATTGGATAATAACGCGGCATCCTGGTGATTGTATTGCTTGTTATGGATTTTGCGATCGCGCTCAATCGCCAGCCACAATTGCTGTAGTTGTTGGCAGGTGGTGCAGTGTTGAATTTGACAGGCGATGGCGTTGAACCATTGGCGTAATTGGCGATAGCTGATGAATTGTCCACCTTTGTCGCGGCGATGGACAAAAACAATATATGCCCAAGATTCCACACGCACAATCAGATGTCTGGGGATTTTCAGGAGTCGGGCGATACTGCTGGGGCTGATCCGGAATTTCTGGGCGGGTTGGAGGCGGCGAAATAAAGGTGTCATGATGGCTTACCCTGTTGATTGATGGCAGCAATATCCGTGGCGACGCGATGAATTTCGGTCACTTGGGATTTTTTCGGCGAATCTTTGATTAAGATGAGACACTGAGAAGGAAAGACCAGCCAGCCACGCCCTATCTTGACGCAACTGTTTCAATCGTCTGGTCTTTTCTGTTGTCATCACATGTTATCGTGTCACGTTTACATGGCTTTTGTCAAGATGACATGTTGGCGTGACAAAAAGCAACGCTATGACCAAAAAACAGTCAAAAGAAGCTGAATCTCCATTAAAGATACTCAGAGAACGACTCAATTTAACTCAAGAGGAGTTAGCTAGACAGTGTCGCATTCCGTTGCGAACCTATGTGCGCTGGGAGACAGGTGAGGCGACTCCTCGACCGACGATTCCCCAAGTCAAAGCGTTATGTCGGGAGTTGGGCGTCTCGATTGAGGAATTGCCAGATGAATTTGGTCCGGTGCGAGAATGAAGCCCTGAAAGCCCTGAACTAAAGTACTCGAAGAGAAGCCGCTCCGCGTCTACGGGTTCAAAGATTTACCTATTCCTTGAAAACACGACTATTTGCCTTGAACTTAAATCTACTTAAATGCGCTTAAGCGTGTCAAGCCTTGCTTAAACAGAAGAGGCAACTGTAACGAATCTTGAAATGTTACCATTTAGGCGAAGTCGTTAATCATTCGTGAACTTGAGTGCCTAGAGCCAGCACTGCTATAGGGGTTAGTCCCGTTATTAAGGAACAAGTACAGAAACAGGCGCAATCAACCCGATTGACCCTGAAAGAGGTTATATATATGGGAATGCTGGCGATTGATGAACTCAGCGAACAGCGCCGCCAGGAATTAGCTGATAAAGTCCATCAGATGCAAATCAACGACGAAATTTGAGCTTTAGCGACACAGAGGTGAGAATTTCGCCAGGTATTGCTGTGGAGGATTCAGGATTAACTTAGCACGAGTGCGATCGCAAGCCACGAAAAGACCCCGATTAAACGACCGAGATCACTTTTCCCTCCACATCCAATTATGAGAGGTACGTGATATTACACAATAATTGCTCCAGCATCTCCTGTACAAGTGAAGGTGTAAACAGTCCCTAGGTAGGAGATAACAGGATACGAACACGCAATTGTTATATTAACAGATAATAGAAGAGTTCTGATTAATATGGGTTCTTACCAAGGAGGAGAGCTACCACCTAACACTAAAATACTACTAATGCACTCACACCCTGATGATCATCGCACGGGAATGGCAAAGTTTATCTCTGAGGATGATGTAAACGCTTTAGTGTACTTGAATCAACGTTACAGCTATATGGTCACAGTCGATGGAACAGTCTACTGTTTTACCAGGGATACAATTCCATGTAGTGTGGCAAGGATTGTCAGGGAACTTAAATACAGTGGATGGGTAAAACCAGAAACTTAAGAGGATGGAACTATGCCATTTTTTATTCAAAATGTAACAAAATGTGCTATCTGTAATCAGGTAATTGATAATTGTTATGATGCAGCACAACTCCCTTATATTCATCCAAAGGTCTCAAGCTCCCTGGCACAGTTAGCGAGAAGGTTTGTACATCGCTCATGTTGGCGAGAATGGAAAGACGTGAACTTATTTTCAACGGCAGCATTTAATCTAGCCAAACAGGTAAATTCTCACGACACCGCCCTCCAAATTGAGTTTGCCAGCGATGGATTAATTGTATTTTGGGTCGCGGCTATGAATAGCTATCGATTGCACGATTTCAAGTTACTTGTGACGATAGATATTCCTGTATCAGAAGCATTCAGAATGGGGAATCATATTGTTTCGGCGTTTTTGAAAAAGGATTTTCCCAGTATATTTTTAATTGGGGATTGTATCTGGAAAGCCAGACGCGATGATTCGGGAAATCTTGAATTCACTATAAAGGAAGGAGGGCAAATTGCCGATAAATTTATCGTTTCTATAGACAGACAGAGTTGCTGGGTAAATGCGATGAAAGAAATCATAGCGCAAGGAACTCAGAAGGTAGGCGAAATTCCGACAGTGAGTACATCGGGTTACTAGGATATCGGTCAAGAAACCAGGTTTCTTTGGGTCAAAGGTTGATATTGTATTGTCATTCTCACTCTTAACCAGGTTTCTAGGAATACTTGACCGGGGAAGCGGGGGAAGCAGGGGGAGGAAAAATTTAATTCAAGCTTATCCGAACAGTATTGAGGGGTACAATATGTCGTGTCCTTCCAGATGGTGGTTCAAGTGCATCTAGCATGGAATATTGTCGGCAAGACTTGGAAAAAGCTATTATAGCCCCTTAAAAATAGTTTACGCTGAGGGGTGTAACCCCTTTTTTTATTACTTCGCTCTACCCGGTTTCTACCGATGCAGCGTTTCGTCAGGGCATTGAATATGACTACCACCTTAGCCTATAACTACCAATTTGGCGGATGCCTACCCGCCGATTCCCCCACTTATGTGTGGCGACAGGCAGATGTTGAACTCTACAATGGGTTAAGGGCGGGGGATTTCTGCTATGTCCTCAACTCCCGACAGATGGGGAAATCTAGCTTGCGGGTGCAAACCATGCGCCGCTTACAAGGGGAAGGATTTGCTTGTGCGGCGATTGACCTGACTAAGATTGGTTGCCAACATCTCACCCCAGAGCAATGGTATGCTGGCTTAGTCCGTCGCTTGGTAATTAGTTTCAATCTGACCCAACAATTTAACTTGCGTCGATGGTGGCGCGATCGCGATTTACTTTCGCCCGTACAACGCTTCAGTGAGTTTATTGAACGCATCCTCCTCCCGGCGATTCCGCAACCGATTGTTATTTTTATTGATGAAATTGATACGGTTCTCAATTTAAACTTTCGCGTCGATGACTTTTTAGCGGCGATTCGCGCTTGTTATGATAGTCGTGCCGATCATCTCGCCTACCAACGCCTCACATTTGCCCTGTTAGGTGTCGCGACTCCCTCAGAGTTAATTCAAGATAAACATAGCACCCCGTTTAATATTGGTCGGGCAATTGAACTGACAGGCTTTGAATTAAATGAATGTTTACCCTTAGCCCAGGGATTAGCCACCCACGTTAACTATTCTCCCGCCATTATCCAGGAAATATTAACTTGGACAGGGGGTAAACCCTTTCTCACCCAAAAGCTGTGTCAGATTGTCCTGCACCAAGCCGAACTTTGGTTACCCACGAAGATTCCCCAAGATAAATCCCAAATTAGCGTGTGGATTGAACAGTTGGTGCGATCGCACATCATTGATAACTGGGAAGCCAACGATGAACCCGAACACCTAAAAACCATTCGCGATCGCCTATTACCCAACCGTGCCAGTACCCGTCAACTTTTAACACTCTACCAGCAAATTCTCGATCAGGGAGAAATCCCCGCCGATAATAGTCCAGAACAATGGGAATTGCGCCTATCAGGATTGGTAGTGAAACAGTCAATTGGGGAAAACTACGCCCAGCCTGTTCTGAGAGTCTATAACCGCATTTATTCCTCTATCTTTAATCAGAATTGGGTAACCAACGTCCTGAATAATCTGCCCCCGTATCACTCGGCGATGATGGCTTGGTTTGCCAGTGGGGGTCAGGATTCGTCTTATTTGTTGAACCGAAACCAATTACAACAAGCCTCAGTTTGGGCAAAAGGGAAACCCTTAAATCAAAAGGACTACCAATTCCTGAATGCGAGTCGTCAGCAGATTATCGCTAGTTCTGATCAAGGAAACTGCAACCCCCAGAAACAATTAGATACAACATCGACAAGAAAACCCTCTGCCCAACCTACCCCTCCAGACTTCTTACCAACGTCTCCGCCGCGTTCCTTGAGTGCCGACGAGCAGATATTATATGATCATTTACTCTATTGGGTACAACGAGAATCCCCCCAGCAACTCATCGAACGATTTGAACAACTATTTATTACCGCGAAAAACTACGCCGAACCCGACATTATCACTGCCTTCCACCGAATTATCCTCGCTAATCCCCGCCATCAAGACTTTACCCATATTCTCAATCGGTGCTGCCATATCCTGATCAACCGATGGCAAATGCAAGGCAACCAAGATTATGCGATCGCGCAATTGGTGGCATTATTTGAAAAAACCTTTCAACCGGGGACAATTAAAGCGACGTCGGGACTATCAAAGCGATTGCGACAACTCTTGCAAGTATTTACTCAAAGTGAAGACTTTCAAAGCCTAAAACGCTTGGTCAAAGTTGTTGATCACACCGCTGATGTCGATCGCCAAGACTCCAATCCCGCGTTAGGACAATTAATTTGTCGATACCCTTATTTATACACCCACGCCTTACTAAGTTCCGATAGTTCCTACGAACACCAGCAAACTATCCGCCACATTCAAACTCAACGTCAGTGGCAATTAGAAATGAACCTCTCTCAATATGTCACTTATCTAATCCGGCGAGTGCGACTGGCGTCCAGTAAAACACCCACCCCAGACACCACTTTGGTTCAACCTGTACCCAATCCGACTCTGTTAAGCGATCGCGAACTCTACTTCGCCCTGAAGCAATTTATGGGTAAAGTTGAAGGAGCTTACACTTACCGAGACTTAGCCCAACGTTTTCTCAAGCAAAGTAATCAAACGCGCTCTTATCGTGCTTTTAAAGCCGATTTATATGAATACCTAATAGCGGCAATTGAACCCACCTATGGTAAACATCAATTCAATCAGCGTTTAGCGCAACATCTCAAAAACACCTTACCGGATAGCGATCCTAAAAAAATAAACGACTTTTTATTGCTGAGAACCTGTAGTCAATTACTGAGTTTCTTAGTCAGCAGTCCTCAGCATCCCAATCACTATGTCTTTATTGATTTAATTTCTAATATGGGGTCAATCCGCACAACGGGATTATTGCTGAAAATTATTCTGCTGTGTGGCAAAGTTAAACCGGATTTAGAAAAGCGATTTTCAATTTTATTCAATCACTACGAATGTCAAACAATTAATGATATTTTTTGGTTGGTTCAATCTCTAGAAAATCTTAATGTTGCCTTTTTTGTCAATTTTGGCAATATGGATCTGTCTCGGATTCAAAAGTAATGGTCATTTGTCCTTTGTCCTTTGTCCTTTGTCGAAGAATTATGGTACTCCGTAGGGGCGGGTTTAGTCACATCTGGGTGAAAACCGTCCCGTTAATGGTAAAACCCGTCCCTACACACAGACGCGCCATGGCACGTCTCTACTCCCTCATCTCCCCCAGCTAGCTTCACTGCACCCCCCATACTCCATCTCTAAGTTGCAAGTCAAACTCGTAACGATTATGATTTAGTGGTAAACATTATAAGAGCAGAGGTGTTATTGGCACGATGGTAGAGGTTCGAGAAATTCCGCTACAGCAAATCCGCCGTCCCCTTCCCCGAGAAAACGACGCCAATAAGGTGCTGGAGTTGATGAAATCCATCCAGGAAGAAGGATTAAGAGAACCCATTGATGTACTCGAAGTTGATGGAGAGTATTACGGCTTCTCTGGGTGTCATAGATTTGAGGCACATCAGCGCCTAGGGAAAGAAACGATTAAATGCCGGGTTCGCCGCGCCCCTCGCGCCGTCTTGATGCGACATTTAGCCTGAGAAGCATCATTTTTATTTATTAGCCGAAAACAGTTCATACTTTAGGACGATTTGTAAGCGATCGCTAATTGTTTAAGATTGACATTGATTGTGCGAAAATAAAAGTAGTTCCAGATACCTTGGGCAACGGGATAAAGGGTGTAAGCTGTTCGGCATTTAAACCTTAATATCAAGAATTGGGAAATCCTTTTCGTATTTCGTAGTGTGAGCATCTTGCTCACTACATTGAGCATCTTGCTCACTACATTGAGCATCTTGCTCACTACATTGAGCATCTTGCTCACTACATTGAGCATCTTGCTCACTACATTGAGCATCTTGCTCACTACATTGAGCATCTT
>NZ_JAVKBY010000112.1:0-10529 GCF_040222985.1 Coleofasciculus sp. F4-SAH-05 | reverse complement strand
CTTGCCATAGCGGGGGTAAATTATCCCCCTGGTAAAGGTTAGAGTCACCCACAATCGGTGTTAGAGTTTGTGCGATCGCATTCATTTGTCATTTGTCATTTGTCATTTGTCATTTGTCATTTGTCATTTGTCATTCGTCATTTGTCATTTGTCATTTGTCATTTGTCATTTGTCATTCGTCATTTGTCATTTGTCATTCGTCAGAGAACAGGCAACAGGGTAAGGTAGAGTTTTGAGTTAACTCACAACTTCCCGATCTCCCCGATCTCCCCGATCTCCCCCATCTTCCCCAGCTCCTCAATAACGAGGACGCACCCCATAATGGCGGTAATACCGATAATCCCGTAAAATCTGGTCATGATCGAAACATAGATTCGAGGGAATCTCCCACAGATTAAAAATCTTCAAATTCTTAGCATCATCAGCCGCTTGGGGCTCACCTGTGGCGGTAGCTAGAAACACAACACTGAGCGTATGCTTACGCGGATCGCGATCAGGAGCCGAATAGACGTGAAACTGCTCAATTAACTCCACCTGTAAGCCAATCTCTTCTTTCGCTTCGCGAACCGCTGCTGTTTCCACCGACTCTCCGTAATCGACAAAGCCACCAGGAATTGCCCAGCCTAGGGGAGGATTTTTGCGTTCGATCAGAATAATCGGTCGCGAGGGTCGATCCATGAGTTCGACAATGATATCGACGGTGGGAACGGGATTTCGGTAAGTCACAAGCCAAGTTCAGGTAACAGGTAGCGATCGCGTTGGGTTCATTGTTTTCAGAATACCTCTATCGCCAGAGTTAAATCTACCACGATGGCTCTTTTTTAACGTCTCCCTAGCGTGCTAATGTCGATAGGACTTGCTTTGCTGTACTATGGTCTATCCTCTATGCAGATTCCTAGATCGAGTGGTGTTTTGCTGCATCCTACCTGTTTCCCCAGTCCTTATGGATTCGGAGACTTAGGCTCACCGGCTTATCAATTTATTGATTTTTTGGTAGAGAGTGATCAACAATTCTGGCAGATCTTGCCCGTCGGACCCACGGGGTTTGGTAACTCGCCGTATATGTCTTACTCCGCCATGGCGGGAAACCCAATGTTGATTAGCCCAGAACAACTGAAAATGAAGGGGCTACTCACAGATGAAGACTTAGCTCATCTACCGGAGTTTCCCCCAGATTATATTGACTTTGAGCGAGCCGTTCCCCTGAAAAAATCGCTCCTGCTCAAAGCCTGCGATCGCTTTAAGCGGGAAGCTTCCCCGGAACAAGAGGAGGAATTCGATCAATTTTGTCAGCGTCACGCCTACTGGCTCGAGGATTATGCCTTATTTATGGCACTCCACAACACCTTTGATGATGTGAGTTGGCATTTATGGGAGCCAAACATTGCTAAAGCCGAACCGCAAGCGGTGAAGGAGTGGCGAGAACGGTTACGCGATCGCATTTATGAGCAAAAGTACTTCCAGTTTGAGTTTTTCCGTCAGTGGTCATGGTTGAAGCAGTATGCCAATGACCGCAATATCCAAATTATTGGCGATATCCCGATTTATGTCGCTCATAATAGCGCGGATGTCTGGTCAAACCGAGAACTGTTTGCCGTTGATGAGAAAACAGGCGAACCTTCGCTGATGGCGGGTGTTCCCCCAGACTATTTCAGTGAAACCGGTCAATTGTGGGGGAACCCCATTTACGACTGGGAACGCATGGAAAAGAATAACTATCACTGGTGGATCATGCGCCTGAAGATGATGTTTGAGTACGTCGATGTACTGCGAATCGATCATTTTCGCGGATTTGAGGCGTATTGGGAGGTTGAGCAAGGTGAAGAAACTGCCATGAATGGGCGCTGGGTCAAAGGACCAGGAGCTAAATTTTTCAAAGTCCTGAAGCGGGAATTAGAAGGGTTACCGATTATTGCTGAGGATTTAGGGGTGATTACGCCTGAAGTTGAGGCATTGCGGGATCAATTTGGATTTCCGGGGATGAAAATTTTACATTTTGCCTTTGGTGGCGGTCCGGATAATCCTTACTTACCTTTTAACCTGGAGCGCAACTGTCTGATTTATACCGGGACTCATGATAATAACACGACAATCGGCTGGTTTAACCAGATCCCCGACTATGAACGAGAAAATGCGATTCGTTACTTAGGGGGATTAAGTGACGAAGGTATCAATTGGGATTTAATCCGGTTAGCCTACAGCAGTGTCGCCAATCTTGCCATGATTCCCTTGCAAGATTTCTTGGATTTGGGTACAGAGGCTCAGATGAACCGTCCGAGTACATCTGAGGGAAACTGGAAATGGCGTTATCGAGCACAGATCTTAACTGACCAACTGCGCGATCGCATCAAAACCCTGATTTATACTTATGGTCGGACACCCCATGATGGTTGAGGGTTGATGATTAGAGCCTGATTCACAGGTAATTTCGAGATATTTCCGGAAAAATACCTCAGATTTATTTTTCCGGAAGACAAAAACTTATGGTTGTATGATAAAAGTGTCACATTCAATAGATTTCACCCGGTATTGGTAGATTTGTGTCAGTTTTACGACCGAGGATTAGCTGCAAAGGTCATTTCCTCAACCGCACCGGGGGCGCCCATTTGTTTAGCACTTTGGTCATTAAACTCGACCAGGACGCCTCCGGCATTACCCGCCCGGACAATCAGTTGTTGATCCGCCACCCAAGTCTGCTGGGTACCTTCTGGCAAAACGCCTTCAAATTCTGTTTTACCATCCACAACGACTCGAATCCAGGACTGAGCCTTCAGGGTAACACCCACCTGCACCGGTTTACCATCTTGGCTGGCATGACTAATTTCCGCCGATTGGTTAATATCAAGGGACTGTTTCGGTGGTCTGGTTTCGGGCTTTTTCGGTGTCGGAAACTGCTGGGCAGAGGGGGCATTCTCAACTTCAATCACTTGCACTGCCGAGCGATTGAGAATGTGAGATAAACCACTGACCGAACCAATCACCAACAGAATATAGAGCAGGTAGAGATGAAGCGGTCGCAATTGAGCCGAGGGTAAATACCGCCAACGAGGTCTGATAAACTGGAGACTCGCTCCCACCGGAAAAGCATCGGCAAGTTCTGTACCATTGAGTCCCAGGGCTTCGGCAAATCGCCGGATAAAGCCGCGAATGTAGACAGGTTCCGGCAACTGGTCGATCTTTCCGTCTTCAATCGCCTGTAAAAGCCGTGTCTGAATTCGGGTTTGAGCCGCAACTTCTTCTAAGGAAATCGACTGTTCGAGGCGAAACTGACGTAGGCGGGCGCCTATGACTTCGAGCTTCTCAACTTGTTCCTGCTGCAAATGACTCGTATTCTCCTTCATACACGGTACTCCTTGATATCTGCTGGCACGTTTTCGTAAGGGTTAGTGAATTCGGTTGTGGAGGAAGCGGATTTCAAATTCTTCAAGATAACGGTAGTGACCACTGAGCAGTATCGGTTCACCGGGTCGTTGTAATTGAATCGGACCAATTGCCGTGCGGTGCAGATGGATTACTGGATAGCCTAGCAGGTCAGCAACTCGACGAATTTGACGGTTTCTCCCTTCGGTCAAGACAATTTCTAAGAGTGTTTGCTCGGGTTGCTGTTTGAGTACTCGAACTTGAGCAGGTAAAGTGGTTCTACCCGACAAGTCCACACCCTGACGCCAAGCCGAGAGAATTGATTCACAAGGATGACCCTTGACCCAAACCCGATACGTCTTGGGAACGTGATGGCGAGGATGGGTCAGTTTATAGGTTAGTGTTCCGTCATTTGTCAGAATTAACGCTCCTGTAGATTCCATGTCCAACCGTCCTACTGGATGGATGCCCTGACCTTGTCTAATCGTGCTTGGCAGTAAATCAAGAACTGTACGACGCTTCTCAAGAATGGTATTACACACCCGATAATTCCGACAAGTAGAGACTACACCCACGGGTTTATTGAGCAACAGATAAATTGCCTGAGGACGATTACTGGGTTTGAGCCGTTGACCATTAACTTCAATCAAATCCGTTTCCGGATTCGCTTTTTGCCCTAGCTGCACCAGAGTGCCATTTAGCCGAACCAGTCCTGCTACGATCATTTTCTCAGCTTGACGCCGTGAGGCGATACCCCACTGTGAGAGAATTTTTTGTACTCTTTCCTCCATGGCTTGACTACCTGTATAAGCTAGTTCATGTACAAATATTACAAGAATGCGGAGAATTGCAAGCGTTTGGTTTTTTGATCGACTCCTTGCCTTGCTCGGAGACTATCCCAGTTGTGTCAGAATACAGGATTGATCCGGAATTGTGGCAATGGGCGTTAATCAATCAAAAGCTGGGACAGACAAAGGCAGCCGGATGATTAGCACAGTGGTATCCCCCGCCGTGCAATTATGGCTGCGATCACAAGTGGATGCCGTGGAAACACTACAGTTTAAACTGATGGGTCGCGATCGGCAAATTCTGCGAGGACACATTCCTACTGTGTCTATTGCGGCTCGTCGTGCTATCTATCAAGGACTACACTTGTCGCAAATCCAGCTAGATGGTAGAAATATTCGCTTCAATCTCACTCAAGTGTTTAAAGGCAAACCCCTACGCCTCCTAGAACCTGTACCAGTCGCGGCTCAACTCGTACTGCAAGAGAATGACCTGCAAGCCTCTCTGGGCGCTCCTTTATTATCAAATGCTTTAACGGATTTACTGAATACATTTATTAAATCTTATAATCGACCGGATCAGTATCCACCCCTGGGTGAGTCTGAAATGAACTGGCAGCAGATTCGTATTGATGGGGAGCGACTAACTCTCAAGGGGACACTGATGCACCATCCGACGAGAGAAACCTCCATTGTGATTGATGCGGGCATTCAACTGGCAACACCTCAACAACTGCGACTCCACCCCCTCCAGATTCAAATTAACGCTCAACAGCCTCCGATAACGTTAGAACATTTCACGATTGATTTAGGCTCAGAGGTTGATCTAAAAGAATTGACTCTAACTCCAGGACAATTAATTTGTCGCGGCTGTATCAAAATCATACCTTAATGGGTGGAGTCGATTTCATCCTTGAGAGTGTTGGGGCAACCGGAAAATTGTTTTACTCTCAGAGAAGCTGTGGGACTGTTAAACTTGACGGGAATTGCCGTACAGGTACACCGATCCCGAACGTCAGGATTTAGTTACCCGTACAGCAGTTGGGTAGTGGTTGCGAGATTAAGTTACTGTGAAAGTTGATACTAAACCGTCCATTCAATTGGTTGAAGATGCCACCCAAGAACTCATAGATTGGGCAGCTACCATTGAACATTCAGACGCCACCTATTTTGAAAAAGCTCAAGCCATCGCTAAACGCTTGGGGGCGCATTACCGTCCCGATGGGTTAACCGAAATTGGCTTCTGGACACCCCGGTTATTGGCGCAGGTGATGCGGAAGATGGAAATCTATCTGGAAGTCTTAACCCCCCTTGCTCCGATTGATTGTCGGGCTGTTGAGCAAACCGTCACCTTTCGCCGCGATCGCCTATTCTTACAACAAGAAGGGGAATACTATTGGGGTGTCGTCGCTGGGATGTGCCCAGGGAACCGAGACCAAATGGGATCATTCTACTGGCTGCGCTTTGTCGATCAACAAGGGAACCTACAAGCGATTCGGGATACAATTCCCTATTCCATGCCTTATGGGGTGTTTGGACCGGCTGAACTGTATGATATGGCAAGCTTACAGAAACAACGAGCTGATCTGGATTACTTCAAAGCCACCAGCGTCCCCTCTGATCCCCTAACGCTTCCGCGTGTGCCAGCCCCCCGGAACATTTTACAGATTCATATTGGCACTGCCTCTCAGGAGGGCACGGTTGAGGGATTAACCCGTATTTATCGCCAAATTGCCAGTAAATTAGCCGGAAATCTCCCCTTAACCCCAGCCGAGGAAAACTATGTGGGGTACGACGCGATTCAGCTATTGCCCATAGAACCTACGATTGAGTATCGAGATGAATACAGTCCAGAAAGTGAATTTTTTGTCTGTATTGCTGAAGATGAAGATGACCTGCAAATTAAGCTGAAAAAACCCCATACCCAGGATTGGGGTTATGACGTACCCATTTTGGGATCGAGTGCTACAAATGCAGCGCTCTTGGGTAGCTTGCGTCCCGATGAATTGGTAGACTTTATCGCTACCCTGCATAATTTTCCCACTGGTCCGATTCAAATTATCTATGACCTGGTTTATGGTCATGCGGATAACCAATCCGAGTTACTCCTGCATCGCCAGTTCCTCAAAGGACCGAATATGTATGGTCAAGACTTGAACCATCAGTTACCGACGGTACGGGCGATGTTTTTGGAAATGCAGCGGCGTAAAATTAATACGGGCGCTGATGGAGTTCGGATTGATGGGGGTCAAGATTTCCGCTTCTTTAATCCTCTATCTGGATTGGTGGAATATGATGACGCCTATCTCCTGGCGATGAGTGATGTCGTCCAGGGCATTGAAGGACATCAACGACTCTTATTCACCATTTTTGAAGATGGTCGTCCCTGGCCCGCTGAAGGATGGGAAGATATTTCGACGTACCGGGAATTAATTCACCTGAAACCGGAATCGTTCCAATGGGGACCCCTGATTTTTGCCCATAATACCCCAGCCTTACAAAAGTTTTGGGATCGCAAGTGGCGACGGGTGTGTGAGGTGATCTTTGAAGGGGATCATTGGATCACGGGTTGTGGCAATCATGATACCGTGCGCCGAGGCAATCAAATCCCGCTAGATGCCCAGATTAATTGGAATTTAGGCAGTACGCTACCAGAGGTGTTAAACAATGCTTATGATAACCCGGCGGTGACGCTGTGGGTGTATGGGTTCAGTCCGGGATTGCCCATGGAGTTTATCAATGCGACAATGCACGCCCCGTGGATGTTTTTCCGCAATACCGATGAACGCTATGGGGTTAAGGTGGTTTCTGAAGAAATTGGGTTCCTGGATTGGCAAGTGACGCCGGAACTCTATGACGCACCGGATAGTTTCAGTCGGTTGAAGTCCTTGGGATTTAGTCAGCTAGAGGAATTACAGGAGTTTGGCAGGGCGCTGCAAGTTGCCATGACTGAAAAGGACTACAATCTCGCTGAAGTGGTGCAAGCTTGCCAGTTCTGTTTGGGAGACAATACGGATCAGTGTGATATTGAACAGCTGAAAAAGTTGAATAAGCCAGAAATGGTGAGTTTCTTGAAAGCGTTGACGATTGAAAAGCTTAAGTCATTCGCGTTGATGTTCATGGAAGACTGTTACGAACTGTGTAATGTCTCTCACTATGAGGACAAGCTTGATCCGGTAAGAACAGAGTATAACCTTAGCTTGCGTCGTTTCCGCCATGCTCATCCCTGGTTAGTTCACAATTTAGCTGGAATTGATCGATTCAATAAAATCAGTGATGAGGAACGGACGGTATATTACGGGGTTCGCAGTAATCCTGATGATCATGATCAACAAATCGCCCTGGTAGCGCACATGGGGGGAGAACCGATGACTGTTACCGTGGGAGACTGGTTGCAATTGGAGATGAGCGAATGGCAAGTCGCGATCGCGTCTCCGGGTTTGGAGGGTGATCACTTGGCAGATTTACGCTGCTTTGAGTTAGCCGATTCTCAAGCGGTGCTGTTAAAGCGAGTGAGTCAATCCGAATAGTCTCAGGTTTTGGACGTATTTATCGTAGGGGTACGATCTGTCGTGCCCCTACAGTGTTCTATTTTATTGCAAATTGTAAAATGCCCATGATATACTCTATGGAAATCATAAATTTCCTTGTGGGTATTCATCAATAATCGATGAGAACTTATACATCAACCTGGCTTCGGGTGGGGATAGGGTACAGGACTTACGCAAAGGCTCTATAGGTAGGGTGTGTTAGCGAAGCGTAACGCACCTTAACTGTGGCTCCGTAAGTCCTGGGTTATGTCCCTAAAGATGCTGGAACATCAGTAATTTTTGACTTATAAGTTATTCCTTTGGGTAACAGTAATTTGTTAATCGAGAACACTATTTCATGCAAATAACCAATCAAATTCACTTTCGTAACCTAAAAGGAGATATTTTTGGCGGATTGACGGCGGCTGTTGTTGCCTTACCCATGGCATTAGCCTTCGGAATCGCTTCGGGTGCTGGTGCGGCGGCGGGGTTATGGGGGGCAATATTAGTTGGATTTTTTGCCGCTTTATTTGGGGGTACACCGAGCCTGATCTCTGAGCCAACTGGTCCAATGACGGTTATTTTAACTGCTGTAATTGCTGGACTTCAAGCGAATAATCCGGACAATTATCTCGCCCTGGCATTTACTGTGGTGATGATGGCAGGAGTCTTTCAAATCATCTTTGGGGTATTGCGTTTGGGGCGATATATTACCATGTTGCCCTATAACGTCATTTCCGGATTTATGACCGGAATTGGCGTGATTCTGATTTTTCTGCAACTGGCTCCTTTTTTAGGACAAGAAACTCCGCCTGGGGGTGTCTTGGGTGTAATCCAAAATCTGCCTACTTTAATCACGAATATCGATCCTTGGGAAACGATTTTAGGAGCCATCACCTTAGCGATTCTGTTCTTGTACCCGCCCCAATTTAAAAAAGTGATGCCACCCCAATTGGTGGCTTTAGTGATTGGGACAGCCATTTCGCTGATTTTCTTTAGTGGTGTTGAGATTCGCACAATCGGCACGATTGGAGAAATTACACCGGGTTTACCTGAGCTACAAATGCCTGCTTTTACGCCGGGAAATGCGCGGTTAATGTTCGTGAATGCGATAGTATTGGCGACGGTAGGTTCTATCGATTGCCTATTAACCTGTCTTGTCTCTGAAAGTTTGACGCGACAGGATTGCAAATCCAACAAAGAGTTAGTCGGTCAAGGTGTTGCTAATTTAATTACAGGTTTATGTGGTGGTATCGCTGGATCGGGAGCAACCACCGCTACAGTGGTAAATATCCAAGCGGGTGGACGCACGGCGTTATCGGGTATTTGCCGTGCTTTAGTGCTGTTCATCGTGGTGTTGTGGGCGGCTCCTTTAACCTCTACAATTCCCCTTGCTGTCTTAGCGGGAATTGTTTTAAAAGTTGGGATTAATATCATTGATTGGGGCTTTCTCAAGCGAGTTCACAAAATCTCTTGGAAAGCAGCCGGGATTGTCTATGGTGTGGTACTGCTAACGGTGTTTGTGGATTTAATGATCGCTGTAGCCGTTGGCGTATTTATTGCCAATATCTTGACCATCGAAAATCTATCCAAACTCCAATCTAATGCAGTTAAAGCGGTGACAGATGCTGATGACCAGATTGTTCTCGATGATGAAGAAAAGCAGATTTTAGATGTAGCGAATGGACGAGTGTTACTCTTTCATCTGAGTGGACCAATGATTTTTGGTGTCGCCAAAGCGATTTCTAGAGAACACAACGCGATTGCCAATTATGATGTGTTGATTGTCGATTTAAGTGAAGTTCCGATCCTGGGTGTTACGTCTTCCTTAGCGATTGAAAATGCGATTCAAGAGGCAATTGATGAAGGGCGAGAGGTGATCGTGGTTGGCGCAACTGGGAAGATAAAAAGTCGGTTAGAAAAGTTAGGCATTGCGGGCTTAATTCCTGGACATCACTGGATGGGCGATCGCCTGACAGCACTACGAGAAGGGTTAGCAATGGTGCGTGAAAAGCAAGGCTTCAGCTATGAGGAAAAGGGAGATCAGTTCACCAGTTCTCAGGCTTAATAGTTTGTAGTTTGTTTGCGCTTTAGCGCTTTTAGATTAAGCTGTCATGCATTTAAATTGGGTATTAGTAGCGAGCAAGATGCAAAGCCTGCGGCATGGCTTCGCTTAACGCACTACAAGGATTGCGCCCTTATTGACATTACGGTTTAAATGCCGAACAGCTTAGACTGGTCAATAAACATGGAGTCACCCATCATCTTGCTACAAAACCCGCCCGACTCCACCCTTTCACCCCGACATTTTAAAGGTGCGATCGCGGTTAACAATCCGGTGAGTTTTGTGATCAGGTTTCAGGTTAATCTAAAAATCTGATATCGGGACAGAAAATCCAATGTAGGGGCGGGTTTAGGAACAAAATTAATGGAGTCACTCATCATCTTTCGACAAAACCCGCCCGACTCCACCTTTCACCCCGACATTTTAAAGGTGCGATCGCGGTTAACAATCAGGTGAGTTTTGTGATCAGGTTTCAGGTTAATCTAAAAATCTGATATCGGGACAGAAAATCCAATGTAGGGGCGGGTTTAGGGATAAAATTAATGGAGTCACTCATCATCTTTCGACAAAACCCGCTCGACTCCACCCTTTCACCCCGACATTTTTAAGGTGCGATCGCGGTTAACAATCAGGTTAGTTTTGTGATCAGGTTTCAGGTTAATCGGAACATCTGATATCGGGACAGAAAATCCAATGTAGGGGCGGGTTTAGGGATAAAATAAATGGAGCCACCCATCATCTTGCTACAAAACCAGCCCGACTCCACCTTTCACCCCGACATTTTAAAGG